>NZ_JBSMDE010000058.1:0-8998 GCF_056497305.1 Caldithrix sp.
CTAAAGCTGATACACTAAAAAATTAAGAAGTCCCGTAGGGACGAAACAAATTAGCCAACCGCGTCAGCGGTGGGTAAAGCAAAAACACAAAAAACATGGATCGTCCTGTAAGGACGAGATAGGAAACCGTTTTAACAGTTTACACAACGGAACATGAAATTAAATTTCTTGTTGTAGGACGTTTTCAATACAATGTAATGAAGAATTCTCGCTAACATTTTACGCAAAACATCTGTCTTAATCAAGCTGTGAGGCCGAACCGTTAAAAAGTCCCGTAGGGACTTTAACGTGGGATGCTGAAACATGCACCTATTCGGCTGTGTTAGGCCTGCGTGCTTACGTGTTTTTTAGAATACTTCCTTCAAAACATTTAGCGCTGTAGCATGCCATAGGCTCCTAACCAACCGGACGCCTATGGGGAACTACGCCAGTTAAAAAAATTCTTTTGCGATGTGGAATTAATGGACAGAGATCACAGATTGGCGGTTATTTTCCTGAATTTTCTGCTTTGGCTGCCGGCACAAAATGCAAAGCAGCTGAATTAATACAGTAACGCAATCCCGTGGGCGGTGGACCATCCTCAAATACATGCCCCAGATGCGCGCCGCAGCGGGCACAAAGAATTTCTGTGCGAACCATGCCCAGACTGGTGTCCTTCTTCAATTCTATATTCTCTTTATTTGCCACATCCCAGAAGCTGGGCCAGCCACTACCAGAATGGTATTTTGTTTGCGAAGTGAACAATTCGGCCCCACAGGCCACACAAACATAGGTGCCTTCTTCCCAGTAATCGTAATATTTCCCTGTGAAGGGGCGCTCTGTACCTTTTTTGCGCGTAACATAAAATTGTTCGGGGGTTAAACAGGATTGCCAGTCGGCATCGGTTTTAAACACTTTATGTCTGGATGTTCTGGAAGAATCGTCTTTTGCGCTCATGATTTTGCTTTCCTGATTTTGTCCAAAAATGACTGTAATGAACATTAAACTCAAAATGATTCGTTTCATGGTTACCTCGTTTTTATTTTTAAACGCAAATGGTGAAAAGAATAGTCCCGAGGGTGGGAAGTCTAAAGATTAAAGATTAAAATAATGCTCAGAAAAATGTAACAGATAAAAAAGGCTGCGTAAGCGGTTAATCGTTATTCTTTGCGAATAATTTTACCTTTAATGATCAAAGTCAACACCTTTTTGTTACGAGCATTGGAAAAAACTTTAATATTTTTCTGAAAAACCCCGATGCGATGGTGCGTATCAAAAGAGGCTTTAAGCTGTGCCCTGGCTCCCGGAGCAATGACTTCTGAACTCAGAAGTGCGGCTGTACAGCCTCAGCCACTTTTAAGGCGATAAATTCTTAAACTATCAGAGCCTGTGTTTTGAATGACAAAGATATGCGATATGATCGTATCGGCAGGGACTGAACCAAAATCGTACGTTTTTTCTGCAACAAAAATTTCAGGCCCTTTAACCTGAACAGAATCCTGAGCCTGTACCAGATTTGCCATGAAAAGCATGACCAAAAACAGACCAAGCCCGTATTTTGTAAAGGCTCGCACCTTTTTGCCCTCCTAAATTTTCTTTTTAATTTAACACAAAATGAAATCAGATCAAGGTATTTTTAAATTTTTGAAAATATTTTACGATAATGCACAATAGAGTTTGTTTTTTTGAAATTCCTTTTTAATTTACATTATGATGAAACTATGTTGGAGGTAGGCATGGCAAAGACGTTTTCGGAAATTGTTATTGAAGGTCCCTTTATGTTGGTAAAAGGATTTTTACTGGGTTTTTTATCCTGTAAAAAACCGGATGGCAAATACTTTTTTCACCGCAAGGCCAATATCAGAAGAGAAACATTGAAAGAATTTGTCAAAGAACTGTTCGAACTGGAGAACTATGTTCATTTATGCCTGGAAGATGACCTGGTGGAACCATTTAAAGAATCGTTCAAACTGTACACGCAGGTCACAGGGTATGATATCAAATCTGTCCAGCCCATAAAAGGGGCACACTTTTCTTTTGCCGCCGAACTTTTTGAAAAAGACCTGGCCGACCAGTTCAAACAGATCATCAAGCAATTACCAGAGGGAGTGAACTTAAGCCATTATCATCCTTCTGAAGAAGAAGAAAAAGATGCCAAAGGGATCGAAAGCTACGCCCCATTGCATGATTACATCTTCCGTGCTAAAGGAGAAATAGAAGGGGATTTCGAAGGCGTCATTGACACTTACATGAAGATTAAACGTTCAGATTTAGATGAATTTGTAATCTGCAGCGATATTAAATTGAAGATGTAAGCTCAATCGGCTAAAACAGAAATTTTAAATCTACTTTATGCCCCTTCGTTGGAGGGGTATTTTATTTTTGCCCGAGGTGCAAAGCAACCAAAATGGCCGGACAGATTGCCCGGCCATTGGAAGAAAGTGAACTAAATTCAACCAGAGAAGCATTAATTCTTCATCTTTTTTAATTCTTCAATCATACGCGGCACTACCTCAAACAGATCGGCTACAATACCATAATCGGCTACTTTAAAAATCGGTGCTTCAGGGTCTTTATTGATGGCCACAATGTATTTGGAAGAGGACATTCCGGCCAGATGCTGAATGGCCCCGCTGATGCCCACCGCAATGTACAACGTTGGGGAAACCGTTTTCCCGGTCTGCCCAACCTGCTCGTCATGGGGACGCCAGCCGGCATCGACCGCGGCCCGTGAAGCGCCGGTTGCCGCGCCAAGCAAGTCCGCTAATTCCTCAATCAAATGCCAGTTTTCCGGACCCTTCATGCCCCGGCCGCCAGAAACAATGATATCGGCTTCGGTTACATCCAGCTTTTCTTTGGCCCCACTGACAATTTCTTTGACAATAGCTCTAAAATCCGGTACATCGGCAGTAAGCTGTTCGGCCGTCGCCTGGACAGGTTGCTCAGAGGCCTGATACACATTGGGGCGAACAGTAACAATCTGCACATTGCCGTTCAATTGAACATTGGCTCGCACTTTTCCGGCGTACATGGGCCGCACCAATTTCAACCGGTTGTTTTCTACTTCTACCTGGATACAATCCGTGGCCATGGGCGCATTTAATAGCGCCGAAACGCGCGGCGCCAGATCCTTACCTGTAGCCGTGGCACCCATCAAAAGCACATCGGGCTGCCGATCTTTGACAACGCGCATCAATACTTTGGCGTAACCATCGGGGCTGTAAGTGTTCAACCGATCATCCTGTACAAAAAGCGCCTTCTGGGCCCCGTATTGAGCCACCTGCTCTTTGAACGTTTCCTGGGCCTGCCCAATAAACAGCACTTCAAATTCCGCCCCTAAATTGCGCGCCAGGGTAATATTTTCAAAAGTAATTTTTCGGATTTGTCCATCACGATGTTCACCATAGACTAATATTTTCATCATTTGTCTCCTGCCTTTTTCAGTTCTACCTTAAAGCACTTTGGCTTCTTCGCGCAATAAACGCAATAATTCCGGCACAGCGTCGGCACTGTCTCCCACAATTTTACCCGGTTTTTTGGGCGGTGGATAATTGTAGGAAACCACTTTCAGTTGCTCCGCTTCCAGATTGACGGGGCGCTCTTCGATCTGGATCTTTTTAGCGCGCATAATGCCCTTTAAGGAAGGATAACGCGGTTCATTTAATCCCCGTTGCGCGCCAATGATGGCCGGAAGGTTAAATTCCAAAATTTCATGGCCGCCGTCAATTTCGCGTTCAGCCAACACTTTGTCGCCATCTATTTCTAACTTGATCACCACCGTAGCGGCCGGAAGGTCCAACAGAGAACCGAGCAAAGATGGCATCTGGTTGTGGTCGTCATCGATAGCCTGTTTGCCTAAAAAAATCAGATCATAATTGCCTTCTTTTAAAACCTCGGCCAGCGCTTTGGCTGTAACCAGCGGATCATCCGGATGGCGATCGGTTTTGAGATGAATCGCCTTATCTGCCCCCATGGCCAGCGCCGTACGCATGGCTGTTGTTACGCGATCCGGTCCCAAAGAGATGACGGTGACTTCCCCTCCGTTGCTCTCCTTTAATTTTACGGCTTCCTCTACGGCAAATTCATCGTAGGGATTCAAAATGAAATTAATATCGCTTTCATCTACCTGACTCCGGTCTTCGCTTAATTTGATCCGGGCTTCGGTATCTGGCGTTTGTTTGATGCAAACCGCAATATTCACAATAACCTCCTTACTTTTACCAACATTTTTACAGCGCTAATTTACAAAAAAAATGAGTACAATGTGTTCAAAATGTCAATCTTTTAAGGGTAAAATAATTGACTCTCCCTTGCCATTTGCTTCAACAACTCCGCCGCATTAAAACGTTCGCCATGTTCTTCCTTTAATTGTTGTAATTGATTTACCACCGTGCTTATTCCGTGGGAGTCTGCAAATTTAAAAATTCCTCCGCGAAATGGCGGAAAACCAAAGGCGCTCACCAGCAAAAAATCCACATCTCTGGCCCTGCGCACCAGGCCCTGCTCCAGAAATGAAGCGGCGCGATTCAGCAAAAGAAAATGGATGCGCTGCTGAATTTTTTGGACCGCTGATTCAGTTAACCTGGATCTGGAAGTTGAGTTTCGGACTTCATTTGCAGTTGCCCATTCTTCAATATCCCTTACATCCTGACTCTCCTCCGCCACTTTTTCAGAACCGACTCTCTTCATTCCGTAAAACCAGCCACGCAGATTTTCTTTACCCATTTTCTGCAGCATGGCAAAGGGCCCCTGTCTCCAGCCAAATTGCATTAAAGCCCAATCGATCTGCTTTTCCGAAAAGCTCTCCCTTAACAAGCGCACAGCTTCAGCGATGAATGCCAGGAATAAACGGCAGGCTACACCAGGCAAAGTACCGTACACCATGACAGGAATTCTGTTTATCTGCAAAATTTCATTCAGGATGGACTTTACTTCTGTTTCTCTCTCTTTGTCAGGAATTCGTACTTCGGCCACCATGCTATTCTCCTGCCAGGTACAAAAATTAACGGCAACGGTGGGTTTGTTGTCCATGCACAGTGGCTCGACCTGCAGGACGATCGATGAGTCGGGCAGATTTTGTTCTATCTGTTCCCACAGAGATTCATCACACCAGCCGGTCAAAAGCAAATCACTGTCCTTAATAGCGTGTAAAACGCGCTCTAAAAAAATGTTCTGCCAGAGGCGTTGAAATTCATTTTCGGTTATTCTCTTTTTCTGGCGTAACCGTTTTAATTTTGAATGGAGATTTTGGCGGATGGCCTCCAGCCGTTGTTCTTCAAAATCGATTAAAGTAACGGTCTTCCCTTTACGCAGTAGCTGGATGCATAAATCAGAAAAAGTGGAGTCCACATTCAGCAAGCTTACTTTTAGCACAGGTCTGGGCAGCACGCCGGAAAGCATGGTTCTGGCCTCTTTTTTAAGTTCTTCTGACCAGACAAAGAGGCTTACCAGATTTTTAGATTGCGGCGTAACGATTAGATCGGCCAGGGCGCTAGCTTCCACTTCCAGCCCCTGTTCAATAGGCCTATTCCATGTTTTTTCGATGACTTCGATGGCTTTTAACGGCGCCGGATAAAGGCCGAGGGTCTCTTTAAGCACGCGTTTTCGGGCCATGTGCAGGATCATAGTGCGCACCGGTCGGAACTGTTCCAGCCTGAAAGATTTTTTCTTGTTTTTGAAAGCCACTGCTCCCATGATTACCTCTCTGGCAAATTGCAAAGCCTGTTCTTCTCGTTTTTCAGAACCAAGCAGGCGTTCCACAAGACCGATAGACAGAGCCTTGCGGGCCGAAATGGCTTTCCCGCTTAGAATGAGGTTTAAGGCTGCCGAAAGTCCTGTGACTCGAGGCAAACGCTGCGTACCGCCCCAACCCGGTAAGATGCCCAGCCGCACCTCGGGCAGACCGATGCGCGTTTTGGGATGATCGGTAGCCAGGCGGTAAGTACAGGCCAGACTCATTTCGGTGCCGCCGCCCATGCAGGCCCCATGAATAACAGCAACGGTAGGAAAAGGCAGCAAACTTAAACGCTGAAACAGTAATTGCCCCCTACGGGCCGCCTGCCTTCCTTTATCAATGCTGTTAATTTCCTGAAAAGCATGAATATCCGCTCCCGCAATAAAAACATTTTCTTTAGCGCTAAGAATTAACAAAGCAGTGAGCGGCCTGGCTTCCAACTTCTGCAAAATCACCTCCAGCTCATCAAAAACCGCTTCGTTAAAAAGATTGACCGGTTGACCTTTAAGGTCAAAGTAAAGACGACCGATCCCTTGTTCGTCCACTAACAAATTAAATGCTTTGCCCATTTGCTGTTACCTTTTTGTCATCGTATTTTTCCATAACTGGTTTAGCCATCATGGCCTTTTTAAATTAGCAAATTCATGATATGGGTACAAAAATAAACTTGTTTTAATAGCGCCTTTGTTGCCGGGGATCAGGAAGCAGGCAATTTTTTGCCATTCTAAAGCGAAGCATAACAGCAGGGAAAGCAGCGAAGCCGCGAAAGCATAGAAGAGCATGCTTTAATTAAAAATTACTTTTGCCTCCTTTGTGACTCACCTGTGCTCTCTGTGGCGGTTAAATTCCCGGGTAAATGCTTTTGGCTGCGGTTCTGCTGCCTTAGATATCAGACTTTGAGTCCCTTGTCCAAAACAGAAATTCCGTTTACACAAAACCAGCTAAACGTACCCGATATGTACTTTGATCCTCTTTTAATGATTCCGGTAGGGCAGGAAGGATTATTACAAACCTGATTCAAAAATTTGGTTATTAAAAAAATCAGCTGGAATGAATCAGAGAAAAATTTGTTTCAAATCTACACAGTTCTCTGCAGATTTTGCACAAGTCATTAAACATGCGTTTTCATTCTTATTAGCAGATTTAATTTACCTAATTCGTTAGGCGACCTTTTCATAGCTGGCGCAAAAGAGATTATTAGACATGGCAGGGGCTATTAAAAATCCAAAGTTGTCGCGCCTCAACCATTAAACTACCCCAGAGACCGCTAAAAAACAGGAATGCTCAAAAGAGCAATTTTTGATTAAAAATTACGAATTACGAATTATTTTGTGAAAGAGCCCGTCGGGCTCAGGCAGTTGAAGGTTTGGGTCGGCTGTCATTCAAATCCCATTTATGGAAAGAAGAATTCCTTACACAGTCCAATTGCTCCCCTTTGCCCCGATTTTTAGGGAGAGGTTTAGGCGGTGGAATCTATTACTCAGCAGATATTCTCAGTTATTTCTTAAATATTCTCCAGTAAAAAGGCAGCCCCTTGACCGCCGCCCACACACAGGGTGGCCAGGCCCAATTCTACCTTACGCCGTTTCATCTCTTTAGCCAGGGTTAATAGCAAACGTGCGCCGGAAGCGCCGACCGGGTGTCCCAAAGCAATTGCTCCGCCGTTCACGTTTAGTTTTTGGGGATCGATTTCCCCCATCGGTTGGCTTAATCCTAAATATTGCTGGCACAAGGTTTTGGATTCGGCCAGGCGCAAATTGGCGATGACCTGAGCGGCAAAGGCTTCGTTTATTTCAATAAGATCAATATCCTTAAGTGTAAACCTGCTTTTTTCAAACAAGCGTTTCATGCTGTAAACCGGGCCCAGGCCCATCTTTTCTGGATTAAGGGCAACAAAGGCAAAGGATTTCAGACGGGCCAGAGGGATGTAGCCATTAGCTCTTGCTTTGTCCTCGTTCATTACCAGCAACATGGCCGCCCCATCAGTAATCTGGCTGGCGTTACCAGCGGTAATGGTACCTCCTTGCGGATCAAAAACCGGTTTTAGCCGCGCTAACGCTTCTATGGTCTGGCCAAAGCGAATGCCATTATCTGAGCTCACCGGTTGTTCAGAACCTGGTACCTTTACAGGCACAATTTCTTCCTTAAAAATATTCCTACGGTGGGCAAGCTCTGCTTTCTGGTGGCTTTGTAGGGCAAAGGCATCCTGTGTCTGCCGATCAATGCCGAATTCCCGGGCCATGAGTTCTGTTACCTGTCCCATGTTTTTCCCGCAAAAACCGTCCGTAAGTCCCAATTGCAGTCCGATCACTGGTTTGAAGAAGGATGGTCGAACCTGCAAAAGAGTTTTAATTTTTTGAAATCCATTGCCCGCCTTAAGCAAATCGTTAAACCAGTTTTGCGCCTGACGATTAAACAACAAAGGGATTTGCGACATGCTTTCTACACCGCCAGCCAGAAAGAGATCACCTTCTCCCACCTGCAGTTTGTACCAGGCCTCGGCCACAGCCTGCATGCCGCTTGCGCAATTCCGTTGTACAGAGTAGGCCGGAATCCGCTCATCCAGGCCGGCAAATAAGGCGATGTTACGCGCAATGTTGGTGGCTTCGGGCGGTTGGGCTACATTCCCGACAATGACCTCATCGATTTCGCCCCAGGCAAGCCGGTATTTTTCTACAAGCGTTTTTAAAGCAATGGCCCCAAGATGCTGCGCAGGCAGGTCTTTAAACAAAGTATTAAACTTAATGAATGGCGTACGAAGCCCATCAACAATCACCAGATGTTTCATAGTTACCTCAACCGAAATTTATTTTTGAGGAATGTAAGGAATTTTTGAGTAATTGTCATATTTAGAATACTTCCCTTAAAAGATCTATTCCGCTAAAGCGGGATGCGAAAATTTTTGGGCTGTGTGAGGAAGCAAAACCGTTTAATTGTTGATTTGTTGAATGGTTGAATGAGCATCTAGCTGACATAGCAAATTCCCATTGTTCGTGAATGGTATTTCCAACATAGGTTAGAAAATTCCCCCACCATGCCTTCCCCCTCGCCCAGATTTTAGTAGTGTCAAAAGTTTTCAAATAGTTGCATATTTAATTTTAATGTTATTAATTAGTTGTGTAAAATTGGCTTGTCATCCCCCTAAAAAGGGGCGAGTTCGCATAACATTTTTACTCAAAAGAGGACAAGCCAAATGTTAAAATTTCGTAAATTAATTATCTGGCTTTGCAAAAAGTTCAATCGTGAAGAACTCCTTGAGCTTATTCACGAAATCAACCTCATTCT
>NZ_JBSMDE010000059.1:0-3279 GCF_056497305.1 Caldithrix sp.
CCGCCGGTTTTTATATTGGGGCACTGGCGCAGCGGCACCACGCTATTGCAAAACTACATGGTTCAAGATAGTAACTTTATTTCACCCAATATGTTCGAGTGCAGGAACCCACATACCTTTCTGGTACGCCAGAATATTTTCGAATACAAGCGGGCCAAAGCCGTAGCCTCTGCGCGTCCAACCGATAATGTTAAAATGCGCATCGATAGCCCCGCCGAAGAAGAATTTGCCGTTGGGGTAATGAGCCTGATGACCCCGCTCCTGGGTTGGGTATTCCCCAAAAATCGCGATTATTACGAAAGATACCTGACGTTCCGCGATGTGCCAGAGTTTGAAATCAATACCTGGAAGAGGCATTATCTTTATTTTTTGAAAAAGATAACCTTTAAACACAAAAAACAGCTTTTGCTAAAATCTCCGGTTAATACAGCGCGCGTCAAACTGTTATTGGATTTGTTTCCCGATGCCAGATTCATCCATATTCACCGTCATCCTTACGATGTCTTTCGTTCCACTTTAAAAATGTACCGGACAGCCGTGGCCCGCTCTTCATTTCAGGGATCCGGTCAGCGCATAATCGAAGATGACATTATCGATCACTACAAACGCATGCATCAAGCCTATTTTGAAGAGAGAACTTTGATTCCCGAAAACAATCTGCTGGAAATTGCCTTTTCCCAACTGGAATCGGAACCCTTAACGGTGTTAGGCCAAATTTATGAGCATTATGGTTTTCGTAAATTTGAAACAGTAGAAACAAATTTTAAGCGGTATTTTGAATTAAATCAAAATTACAAAAAGAACTCTTACGAACCGCTGGCTGAATCGCTAAAACAGCGACTTCAGAAAGAGTGGTCTGTAGTTTTTGAAAATTGGGGATACGAAGCCTGAGCAGCGAAAGATTGATTTAAATTTTTAGCATTATGTTTGAATTTTTAGCAAATTATTGAATGCAGGTCTTAAAAATTAGGGTTTAAAAAAATTTCATGAAATCTCAAGCAGCGTCTGTGGTAGAGTCAGAACCTGAGGCCAGTGTGCAGCAGAAAAAATTTTTCAATCGTAATTATCTGCTACTTTTTCAAGGCCAGTTTGTCAGCCGCATCGGTACCCAGGTTTTTCTGTTTGCCATGATCATCTGGGTTACCGAAACCTACAATTCTACCAGTCTTGTTGGCTTGTTAGGCATGGCTTCGGGCATCCCTCCGGTTATTTTAGGCGCCTTTGCCGGGGTCTTTGCCGATCGGTACTCGCGTAAAGCGATCATCGTCTGGAGCGACCTTTTAAACGGCCTGACCATCATTTTGCTCTCGGTTTTATTCTATTTTTTCCCAGAGAACCGGCCTGTGATTTTCATTGGTTTGCTGACGGTAAGCGTTTTTTCGGCGACCATCACCTCCTTTTTCTCGCCGGCCATTGGCGCTGCCCTGCCCGACATCGTACCTAAAGACAAAATACCGGCGGCCAATTCATTGGGGCAATTTTCCCGGCAGATTAGCCGCTTAATCGGTCAGGGGCTCGGCGCCCAGATCCTGGCCTGGCTGGGAGCTCCGTTGCTTACCCTGCTCAATGGTTTGACCTTTATTTTCTCGGCCTTCAGCGAGAGCTTTATTCAGATTCCCCAACATATTCCAGAGAAAGCCAAAACATTTA
Organism: Caldithrix sp.; assembly: GCF_056497305.1. Taxonomy (NCBI): domain Bacteria; kingdom Pseudomonadati; phylum Calditrichota; class Calditrichia; order Calditrichales; family Calditrichaceae; genus Caldithrix; species Caldithrix sp. The sequence continues at coordinate 1,651 of NZ_JBSMDE010000059.1, forward strand.
AAGATCAATTCAGAGAATTTACACTGGACATTAAAGAAGGCTTCCGCTACATCTGGGATCACAAAGGGTTACGGCATCTGGTATTTATTTCTATCTTTATTTCCTTTTTCTCTGCGCCGGTCATGGTTCTGCTTCCCTTTTTTGTGCGTGATTATCTGGGAGTTGACTTCCAGTGGTTTGGTTACATGCTGATTATTTTTGGGCTGGGCACCACCCTGGGCTACGCCATAGTGGGCATTTTTAGGCTACGCGGTACAACGCGAAAAAATCTGGTTATTGTTTTCACTGTTTTTGAGGCTTCATCCACTGTTTTGCTGGCCTTTTGTCATAATCAATATCAGGCCATGCTGGTCATGTTTCTGCAGGGCTTTTTTAGTGGATTTGTGATGGTGAACATTACCTCTCTGGTGCAAATTACCACGCCTTCCGAAATTCGCGGGCGCGTGTTTGGGGTGGTTACCACCATTACAGGCAGCATTGCCCCTTTGGGCATGGGACTCGGCGGTGTGGTTGCCGATTTACTGGATCAAAACATTCCCCTGCTGTTTGTCATCTTAGGCACGATCATTATTTTGCTGGTATTGCTCGTTTCCTTCAGCCCCCATTACCAGCGGTTTCTCTCATATCGCAGTGAATGGGAAGAGGAAGAAGAGAGAAAGAGCTCAGGAATTTACTACAAAATCCGATATTTACAACCTGGCGAATTAGATATGGATGAAAATAAATAAAAAGGAGTCACTATGAGCCGCGAAGATCGTGAAGATAAAACCATCTACAAAGTGGTCGTCAATCATGAAGAGCAATATTCCATCTGGCCGGCTGACCGCGAAAATCCCTTAGGCTGGCGCGACGCGGGAAAGACTGGCACCAAAGAAGAATGTCTGGCCTACATCAAAGAAGTGTGGACCGATATGCGGCCTCTAAGCCTGCGTAAAAAAATGGAAGAAATGGAAAAACAGGCCGGTAATTAGTCTGCTACAGATGATTAAGAACGATTGAAAGAGACCATGAATCAGAACAAATGGCTGGTAATTCCAACGCCGCGTCCGGCGGCGAGGATGATTCTGCTTTGCTTTCCTTTTGCCGGGGGAAGCTCGCACAGCTTTCGCGGCTGGGCGCCCATTCTTCCCCCTTCCGTTGAGCTACGGGCTGTAGAATTGCCTGGACACGGTACGCGTCTTTCGGAACCCCTGGCCGAAAATATTGAAGAATTAATCGAGCCCATTGCCCGGGGAATTGTTTCCAGCCTGGAAAAGCCCTATGCTATTTTCGGCCATAGCATGGGCGCCCTGTTAGGCTTCGAAGTGGCGCTTTTACTGCAAAATCAGTGGCGCAAACCGGCGGAACATGTCTTTTTATCCGGTCATGGCGCTCCGGGCACACCCCGCCATGAACCGGAAATCCATCATCTGCCCAAGCCCCAGTTTCTGGCTAAGATTAAAGAATACAACGGTACGCCTAAAGAAGCGCTGGAAAATAAGGAATTGATGGATTTGATGTTCCCCATTCTGAAAGCTGATTTTAAAATCTGCGAAACCTACGCGCACCACAACTCGGACCTACTAAATTCGCCCATTACTGCATTAGGTGGAATACAGGACCCTTCGACCCCGCGTGAGGATCTGGAAA
>NZ_JBSMDE010000060.1:0-80284 GCF_056497305.1 Caldithrix sp.
AAAAAAAATTACATTTTTTAACAAATAATCTTGATAAAGTGAACAAAATTAATTACATTTAGCGGTCATAATAAAAATTGGATTGATGTCGGTAGGCTATGCTTGAAGAACTAACTTCTAAACTGGAATCGACGTTTCGGCGGTTACGCGGCTACGGAAAACTGACCGAAAAGAATATTGACGATTCGTTAAAAGAGATACGCCGGGCTCTGTTAGAGGCGGATGTCAATTACAAAGTTGTAAAAGATTTTATAGCCTCGGTAAAAGAGAAAGCGATTGGCGAGGAAGTACTGCGCAGCGTTACGCCCGGGCAGATGATCGTCAAAATTGTGCATGATGAACTGGTGCGTTTGTTGGGCGGGACGACGGCTACCATCCGGAATGCCGGCATCCCACCGACCATCATCATGTTAACCGGATTGCAGGGCTCCGGTAAAACCACTTTTGCTGCCAAACTGGCTAAATATTTGCAAAAGAAGAATCGTAAACCCTTGCTGGTGGCCGCGGATGTGTATCGTCCCGCAGCCATTCAACAATTAAAAATATTGGGCCGCAGCATCAATGTGCCGGTGTACGATGAAGGCGCGGGCGATCCGGTAAAGATCGCTTTTAATTCCATCAGCCAGGCCCGTCAGCAGATGCTCGACACGGTCATATTGGATACGGCCGGTCGTTTGCACATCGATGAACAGATGATGGAAGAGCTGGTCAAGATAAAGAATCGCATCCGTCCACACGAAATTTTGTTCATTGCCGATGGCATGACCGGGCAGGATGCGGTTAACACCGCCCAGCAATTTGCCCAAAAATTAAATTTTGACGGTGTTGTCCTGACCAAGATGGATGGCGATGCCCGCGGCGGTGCCGCTCTTTCTATCAAGGCCATTACCGGTAAGCCGATCAAGTTTATCGGTGTGGGTGAAAAAGTAGACGACATCGAGCAGTTCCATCCCGATCGCATGGCCTCGCGCATTCTGGGCATGGGCGATGTGGTTACCCTGGTTGAAAAAGCCCAGGAGACCATTGATCGGGAAAAAGCCGAAAAATTAGAAAAAAAGCTGCGGAAGGCAGAATTTGATCTGGAAGACTTTCTGGATCAATTGCAGCAAATCAAAAAAATGGGTTCTCTGGAGTCGCTTTTAAAGATGATTCCTGGGGTAGGGAGTCAGTTGAAAAACGCACAGGTTGACGAAAAAAATTTGGTGCGGGTGGAAGCTATTATCAATTCAATGACTCTGGAAGAACGGCGCAATCCGCGCATCTTAAATGGCAGCCGTCGGAAGCGGATTGCCATGGGCAGTGGAACGCGGGTGCAGGATGTCAACGCCTTAATGCGCCAATTTGAGCAGATGAAGAAAATGATGAAACAAATGAATAAAAAATCATTCCGGGGACTCGGCGGAATGCCCTTCGGAATCGGTTAACAAAAAATAATTGGAGGTTTTAACTTGGCAGTCAGAATTAGATTACGTCGCATGGGAAGAAAGAAAAGGCCATTCTACCGCATCGTGGCAGCTGATAGTCGTTCACCGCGTGATGGACGTTTTATTGAGACTTTGGGTACCTACAACCCATTAACAGAACCGGCGACCGTTGAGGTCAAAGAAGACCGCGTGTTCTACTGGTTACAAAACGGTGCTCAACCTACGCAAACTGTAAAGGATCTGTTGCGTCACAAAGGAATCTGGTTAAAATGGGATTTGATGAAGCATGGAGCTGATGAAGCAAAGATTGAAGAAGAGTTCAAAAAGTGGGAAGTGCTCCAATTAGAACGTCAAAAACGTTTAGAAGCCAAAAAGGTACAGAAAGAAGCCAGCACAAAGGCTAAAACAAAAGAAGAACCAGCGGCAGAAGCTAAAGAGGAGCAGACAGCAGAAGCTCCGGCCGACGAACAGACAAATTCTGAGGCTCAGGAAGCATAAAAGTCTTGTTTTTTGCGAAGAATCTTGCTATAATTATTAGTAAGCATTATAGTTAACAGCAGTTATGAGTTCACTAAACGGAGGGACGTATTGTGGATATGAAAAATTTCGTCGAGTTCATCGCCAAGCATCTGGTTGACAAGCCTGATGAAGTTCAGGTAACAGAGGTCGAAGGTGAGCGTGTAACAGTTTATGAACTGCGCGTTGGCGAAGGCGACCTGGGCAAGGTGATTGGTAAACGAGGCCAGACTGCGAAATCCATACGGACTTTGTTGGCAGCTGCTTCTGCAAAGCAAGGAAAACGTGCTGTTCTGGAAATTCTCGAATAAACGAGAATGTTTGTTGTTGGCAAGGTATTAAAGCCGCAAGGCATCGATGGCTCGGTTAAAGTGGAAATTATTACCTCTTTTCCCGAGCACTTTTTAGACTTAAAACGAGTCTACATTGAAAAAGAAAATAAGAAACAAGCCTATTCGATAGAACAGGTACGTTTATCGAATAGGTTTGTTTTTATCAAATTTAGCGAAATAAATAGTATTGAAGAGGCGGAAACGCTTCGCGATCAATACCTTTACATTGCCAGGGAAGACTTGACCCCGCTGGGTGAAGATGAATACTACATCCATGACTTACTGGGGTTAAAAGTGTTCGATGAGCAGGGCGTCTATCACGGTGTGGTGAAGGATGTGCTGACCTTTTCGGCAAATGATGTCTATGTGGTAGAAACAGCGGCAGGTAAAGAACTGTTGTTGCCTGCTATAAAAGAGGTCATTAAAAAAGTAGACCGGGCAGCCGGAACCATGACCATTCATTTGATGGAAGGTTTACTCGATCTTTGATATGCGCATTGATATTATAACCGGATTTCCCAGGATTCTGGAGCAGCCCCTGAACGAGAGCATTATTAAAATGGGGCAGCGCAAGCAGGCCGTGGAGATTCACATCCATGATTTGCGCGATTTTACAACGGACAAGCACCGCACCATCGATGATTATCCCTATGGCGGCGGGCCAGGCATGGTGCTCAAAATTGAGCCTTTCTATCGGGCCCTGAAACAGATCTTTGAAAAGCAGGATGTAAAAATGGCGCACATTGTCATGCCTTCGCCAAAAGGCAGGGTGCTCACACAGCCGGTGGTTACCGAACTGAGCATAAAAGAGCATCTGGTCTTTTTGTGCGGGCATTACAAGGGAATCGATGAGCGCATTCACGATTTCTTTGAAATCGATGAAATCTCCATTGGCGATTACATCCTCAGTTCCGGTGAGGTGGCCACTCTGGTGATGGTAGATGCTATTGTGCGTTTGCTGCCGGGAGTGATCAAGGACATCAATTCAGCCTGGACCGATTCCTTTTCGGATGATTTGCTAGATGCGCCTTATTACACGCGACCCGATATTTTTGAGGGCAAAAAGGTTCCGGACGTACTTCTTTCCGGTAACCATCAAAAAATTGCCGAATGGCGACAAAAGATGCGTGAGAAAATTACGCGTCAGCGTCGCCCGGATTTGTACGAAAAATATTTGAAATCAATTAAATAAAAAGAGTGAGACAGAACCATGGACATTTTACATCAGGTTACAGCCAATCAATTACGAATGGATATCCCTGAATTCAAAGCCGGCGATACGGTTGCCGTACATGTGCGCGTTATCGAAGGGAATAAAGAACGGATTCAGGTATTTCAGGGAGTATGCATCAAACGCAAAGGTGGCGGCATAAACGAAACATTCACCGTGCGCAAAATTTCAAACGGCATTGGCGTGGAAAGAATTTTCCCCATTCATTCGCCAAGAATTGCCAAAATTGAGGTCTTGCGTCGCGGAAGGGTGCGTCGCGCCAAGCTCTATTATCTGCGCAAATTGCGTGGCAAAGCCGCCAGAATTAAAGAGAAAAAATAGTCTTCTAAAACCGCCGTACGGCGGTTTTTTTGTTCTCACCCTCAATCTGCCTTTACCGCAGTGGGGGCGGAGGGAAAAACCTGACCAGTAGCTGTGCTTTCTTAACCTCACCTGGAACAAACGCGGATTGAAATTTGTTTCAACCAGCCAACGATTAACTTTCCGAATGCTGCCTTACATTTCCTTTGCCTTGAATAGTAATTTGCTGCTATATTACCAAAGCATTGTATGGAGAACGGTCTTGAAACGAGGAATTTTTCTTTTATTAATTTTTAACCTTCTGGCCTGTGCAGTTCAGGGACCGCCTTCTGGTGGGCCTGTAGACCGAACGCCTCCGGAAATTGTGCAGAGTTCGCTTTTGCCCGGGGCCGTGCATGTTTCTCAAAACTTAAAAGAAATCCGCTTTACTTTTTCTGAAGCCATGAAAGAGGGCAGTGAGCGCAACAATTTATTCCTCTCTCCGCCTCTCGAGTTTTCCAGCGAGTGGAAAAGAGGGAAAATTTTGCTCATCCGTTTTCATGAGGCGCTTAAGAACAATCAAACCTATGTTTTTACGGTGGGAAGTGGAATCCAGGATTTGCGAAATAATAAGATGGCCCAGAGTTTTATTCTGGCCTTTTCCACAGGCGATAGCATTGATCAAGGGCAGATATCCGGAAAAGTGTACGACCTGAAAGCCGGAGAAACCTTCAATGTTTTTGCCTATTTGCTGTCCGATTCGCAGGCCTTTGATCCCTTTAAGCAAAAGCCGGATTACATTTCACAAACCGGCGAGGACGGCGCCTTTGCCCTTCAATTCTTAAAAAATGGCTGCTACCGCCTGCTGGCTGTGGAGGATCGAAATCACAACCTGGTGGTCGATGCCATCATCGAACGCTTTGCCTTGAGCTACCAGGATGTCTGTCTGGATTCTGTGCATCACAATTTTCGGGGAATCGGACTCAAACTGGCGCAATTTGACACCCTTGCCCCGCAGGTGATTGCTGTCCGTGCCCTGTATCAGGACTGGGTGCGTGTGCGCTTCAGCGAACCAGTGGTTCTGGATTCAACGTTTTCCGTGCAGATTCAGGATAGTGCAAATCAGCAGGATGTGCCCATTACTTTTTGGGGCAGAAATCCGGAAAACGATAATTGGCTGGACATCTTAACCCAATCCATGGATAGCGCAAAAACCTATTCCATCCATTTTAGCCAGTTTAAGGACAGTAGCGGAAATCGGCAAAGCGATCAACTGAATTATGACTTTAAAGGCTCGGCAAAGAAAGATACCACGCGTTTAAAGATCGTCAAATATTTTCCGCAGGATAGCGCCAAAAATGTCAGGCCAGAGAGCAAAATCTATTTTAAATTTTCGCTGCCCATTCGCTGGCAGGAATGGATGGAACATTTCAGCTTGGTTTTGCCTTCCGGTCAAGAAGTGCCCGGCGCCTGGCACAGGTATTCGTTGTTTGATGGCGCCTTTGTGCCGGATGTATTATTAAAACCAGATTCTCAGTATGTGGTGCACTTTAACTGGCAGGAGGTACACGATTTCCGGGGGCAGCCGCCGGCTGATTCACTTTCAGCATTTACTTTTTTTGTTGTTTCGGCTAAAGAAATGGGACAGGTGAGCGGTACGGTTACAGAAGAGCATCCGGCTCATTCACTTGTGTTAACATTGCAAAAATTATCGGGTAAAAGATTGACTTTAAAGACGGTTTTACGGAACAGCAATCGATTCTATTTCCCTTATGTACCCGAAGGAGAGTACCGGTTACATGGTTACGAAGATCGAAACAGCAATGGCCGATTCGATAGCGGACGTTTGCTGCCCTTTCAATTTTGTGAACCATTTGCCCTGTATCCCGACACCATAACCGTTCGAAAACGCTGGGAAACCTCAGGAATCAAATTCAGCATACCCATAACAAAAGAAGGGCCATGAAAAAAATAATTCCCTTTGCCAAGCTACAAGCTACCGGCAACGATTTTATTGTGATCAATGACCGCGATGCGCAGTTAAACGAAATAACGCCAGCCATTATTCAAAAATGGTGTGACCGCCACTTTGGGATCGGTGCCGATGGCCTGATCTTTGTGGCTTTGAAGGAGGTTAAATTTCCCCGGATGCATTTTTTCAATGCCGATGGGCAGCGCGGTGCAATGTGCGGTAATGGCTTACGGGCCGTGGCCCAATATCTGCTGACCATGGGCGTGTGCGATCAAAAACATGAAAATACCATCGAAGCCGATGATGGCCTTCACACCTATTATTTTAATCAGCAAGGCCATATTACAGTAGAACTTCTAATCTCTGAACAAAGGCAGATGAATGTAGACCTTAAAGCATTGGAATTGCCATCCGGAATTTTACCGCTCGGATTTAAAGTCGTCGGTGTGCCGCACCTGGTATTGGAAAGCAGAGAACCTGATTTGCAAGATTTTGAGTTGCTTGGACGCCGGTTGCGCGCCCATCCGCTGTTTGGCCGGGAGGGAACCAATGTAAACGTACTCTATCGGGTTAGTCCCAATACCCTCCGTGTGCGAACCTTTGAACGGGGCGTAGAAGGGGAGACTCTGTCCTGTGGCACCGGTGTTACAGCCTGTTCCCTATTGTTCTGGGAAAAGTATGATGAATCCAAACCGCAACTGAATATTGAAACCCGAGGCGGAAATCTTAAAGTTAGCCAAAAAGAGGGTCGACTATTTTTAACAGGAGCGGCAAATGTCGTTTTTGTCGGCCACATCATCTTAAACAGATGAGTAATCTGTACCATTTAAGCGTGGGAGGGAACCATGCGTTGTATTTATGTTTTAATGCTCACCTTTTTTATTTCCGCCTGTGCGGTCTTTCAGCCCAAAGAAAAAGCCAAACCACAGGTGCAGCCCCGGGTTAGCCAGGAAAATGTAAAAATGAAGGTGGACAGCCTGATCGCCGCCGGCATTCGCTGGCATGCCAATGGAAATGACACCCTGGCTATTGAAAGCTGGCTGAAAGTAATGAACTACACAGATACCATCCCGGATGTGTACAACTACCTGGGCGTGGCTTATCAAAATTTCGGCCAGTTTCAGCAGGCGCTCGACTATTTTCAAAAAGCAATCCGCTTAGATAGCACCTACTACGAAGCGCTCAATAATGCCGGATACATGCTCTTGTATCTCAATCGCTTTGAGGAGGCTAAACGTAATTTTGAAAAAGCGCTTGCGTTGAATCCGCATTTTGAACGGGCCAGAGAGAATCTCAATCTGGTTAACAAAATTTTAGCCGGAAAATTGGACTGGAAAGTTTTTTCTCTTACGGAAAATGCAGAAAAAAGCAATGACTTTTTTGAAGAAATTCAGGGCTACAAAAAGGTTTTGCGCCTGGATTCTACTTATGCCAAGGCTCACAACAACCTTGGCGTAATCTATTATTACGAGGGGAATCTGGACAGCGCTTTTAAACACATTCGTCTGGCGCTTACCTATGAGCGGGACTATCCGGAAGCCCTGAACAATTTGGGCTACCTGCACAAAGAGCTCGGTAATTACGACCTGGCTATTCGTTTATTTTTTAAAGCCCTTACGCTCAAACCAAGATACATCGGTGCGCTGAACAATTTAGGGGAAACCTATTATTTAAAAGGGGAATACGAAAATGCCAGACGTGTGTTCGAGACCGTTCTGGAACTGGAAAAAAATAATCGTGTTGCGAAAAGATGGCTGAAAAAGCTGAACGCTCTTTAAAGTCTGCTTTAATTTAATGTAAAAATTTATTAGTTTAGTGGCATCCAGTGTAACTCAATATGTTCGGGTTAACGAGTAGTGCAAGTTTTACATAGGAGTATTCAATGCATATTGTTCTAATGGCCGGGGGAGTCGGTACGCGTTTTTGGCCCAGAAGCAGAAAAAATTTCCCCAAACAATTATTAAATCTGGCAGGCGATAAATCCATGATTCGTCTGACCTACGAGCGTGTAAAAGACTTAACCAGCGATGAAAATATTCTTATTATTACCAACCAGGAATTAAAAGGGCCGATCCACGAACAAATTCCCGAAGTTCCCACCGAGAACATTGTGGCCGAACCGTTCGGCAAAAATACAGCGCCCTGTATTGGACTGGCTGCAACCATTGTGCGTAAAAAGGCCTCTTTACAGGAACCGATGGTCATTTTGCCCGCGGACCATTTAATTAAAGAGATCGATGTGTTTCACGATGTCATAATAACTGCGGTGGAATATGCCCAGAATAATGATGCGCTGGTGACCCTGGGTATCACGCCGGCCTATCCGGAAACAGGTTACGGGTACATTCAACGTGGAGAGCCTGTTGCAACATTAAACAATCGTACTGTGTATCGGGTTAAAACCTTTGCCGAAAAGCCCAATTTAGAGACCGCACAGCTTTTTTTAAAAAGCGGCGATTTCCTGTGGAACAGCGGCATGTTTGTCTGGAAAACCGGTGTCATCCTGGATGCGTTCAATAAACATCAGCCGGAGATGGCTCAGGGATTTGAACGCATTTATCAAAGCCTCAACACAGACAACCAGGAAGAAACCATAACGGATGTTTACATGCGCATAAAGTCTATTTCGATTGACTATGCCATCATGGAAGTGGCTCAGTCTGTTTACATCATCGAAGCCGATTTTACCTGGAATGATGTGGGCTCCTGGGAGGCGGCCTACGCCATTTCTGATAAGGATGAAAAACAAAACGCCCTGACAGCAGCGCATAATGTGGTGATCGATTCTAAAAACAATTTCATCTATGCTCCCAAAAAATTGGTAGCCCTGATTGATGTGGATAATTTGGCTGTGGTTGAAACGGACGACGCCATTCTCATTTGTCGCAAGGATGCTTCGCAGCGTGTGAAAGAGGTGGTCGATCTCTTAAAACAACGCAAATTAGAGCAATACTTGTAAGGTGAAATTAAACAGGTAATAATGAAACAGTGGGTACCATAAACAATCTGGATAAACGGAATGAAGAAAAGATCCTGGAGAAACTTCTGACATTGTTGCAGGAGCTGTCGATTACGGTACGCTATGATCGGGGCTTTTTTAACGGAGGGTTGGTCCGGTACAAGGATCATTTGTATTTGTATCTGAATAGAAAAAGCAAGAATAGAAACAAAATAGAGTTAATTCTGGAAGAACTAAAACATATTCACATCCCGGAAGAAAAGATTCCGGAAGCATTAAAACCGTTCTTTCAATTTAACAAGCAGGAGGTTTAAATTGGATTTCAGCGGCCGTAGTGCAAAAAGACTGGAAACAGAAAACCTGTTGGCGTTTCAGTTGTTCGATGACAAAGATCAGGTTATTTTACAGGGTGTGGTTAAAACAATCGACATCAGCCGCACGGGTATTAGTATTGAATCGTTTGATGCGATGGAGCTCGGTCGTAAAATTGAGTTGACGGTGGGATTGGGGGAAAATGTTGTCAAGGCCCGCGGTACCATTAAAAATTGTACGCCTAAAACCGATAAAACCTATCACGTTGGCATTGAATTTGACTATTTAAGCGACGAAGACCTGAACAAGATGGCTATGGTTTATCCTGAAATTTTGCGTTAATAATAAATCCCCCTATCCATAGATCCTTTTAAAGCATCCGGTTTGCTCTAAAACGCGGCCCATGACTTAATCGAACAGGTTGTTGATCTTTCTCAAATCTTGTTGACAAAGAAACTGAAAGAAAGGTAAACGCGTACACGATCAAGATTTTTGGAATAAGCAAATGCCCGCACTAAGGCAACTTATAGTACCTGGTCATTCTCCCTTATAGCTATAGTTTTCAATTTTATCATTTTCCCCCAAAATACTTTACAATATTTTAGACCCAATCAAAAAAATTTTTCCCATATTTGATTTTGTGGTTATCTTTTTTTTAATTTAGAGCTATAAAGATTAATAAGTGGTTAAAAACAATTGAGGGGATTCTCTGGCCGTTTCGGATCGTTGTAAGAGCAAACTGGTAAAAGGGGGAAAAAAATAGAATTATTTAATCGGCCGGAGAAAATGGAAAATCATTTTTTATTGTGCAAAATGTGATAAATAACATATTATTATTTGCAGATTAGTAATAATCTTATTAAAAGTGTCATAAGAAAAAGGAGGAGAGAGCGTGCGTTTTGTTACAACTTTATTCGTAGTCCTATTTTTTATTGTTACGGTTGAGGCTAAAGGCCTTCCAAAACAGATCGCCAAATACAAATCTTTCAGAGCCCACATACAAAAAGTAACCTTCCATGATGAATGGGCTTCTAAGGAATCAAACCAGATTATTCCAGGTAGTGAGCATCCCGTTCTTCCTCTTCAAAAACCGATGGCGGCAGCAAAACTGTACACAGACAACTCAGTCCTGGTCAAGATTGATTCTTCGCGCAATGGTTTTGGCTGGTTAAACACAGCGATCCGTTCTGTGGATCATTTTGAAGGCATTGACGCCCTGGATGTGGATGCAGATTTTGTGTTGGCGGCCTATCGGCAATATATTCTGGCGAATCCCGCCACCGGAATTATTGGAGCCACAACGATTGATGTTTCTAATGGTCTGGATAATGGCGAGTTTTTTCGCCATGTGGAATTAAATCAGGACCTGTATGAAGGTACTGTTGGCGGGCGTTATCCTGGAGCCGTGGCGATCGATCGTCCGTTCGTCCATTTTAACCAGTACATTTCGGGAGATGCCCAATCCAGCCCTGCGCTCTCGGATCCTTATTTGATTACCGATTATGGTTCCTACGGCGTAAATGGTGGCGCCTGGACGCCTTCCTTTCGGATGGATGAAGGGTATCAGCACTGGACCTTTGCTCAGAATCGTTTATGGAACGGACCGGTAGAAATTGTGAAAGGGGAGGATGAAAATTACCATTACTTAGGTGCCTACCGTAATTGGACCATCGAAGGCGAGAGTCAGCCCTATGAATATGTTTTACTCAATGCCGAAACGGATGACCCCACTTTTGGCTGGACCATCGATACCGATCCAACGGTCATTGACACCATGAACTTTTTTATTTATCCAGCTATCTCAATGAACACCAGCGGGTTTGGAGCCTGTATTGGGGTGGGGCATGCCGGCCCACATCCGGGCAATACGTTTTATCTTAGCGAATTACGGTTAATGGTCATGATCACCCATGATTACGGCAAAACCTGGTCAGATGTAAGGGAAGTTAGCTGGGCTGAACTTGGAATTCCAGAAGAGATTACAGCGGACGATTCGGTATATGTGCCTGCTAATCCAGGTGACCCCAACGACACGACCATGGTAATCTATGAAGGCCCGGCCTATGTGGCCATTCCCAACAACCATTCTGTGGATGTGCTGGTTACAGAAGACAATAAAATTTACACGGCCTTCGATATTACCTGGGGGCCCTGGGCCGATGAAAATAGCTATTACCGTAATTACAAATATTGCGGTTTGCATTTGGGAATCAGTACGGATGAAGGTCAAACTTTCAAAGACTCGCATGTGGCCATTAACAACGGCTTTTTTGTGGGCGATGAATTTAGCGAAGAAGTCGAAGATAATTTCTTTTTTAATTCAGAAGCCGATATCTCCATTGATGAAAATGGAGCCATTTATCTGACCTGGTTAGATCGACCCAGTAAAAATGTAGAACCTGCAGAAAAGAGTCGTTACAACAACCCGAATGAAGGTATTTTGTTAAAAGCCGATGTTTTTACGGCCCGTTCCATCGATGGCGGCAAGACCTGGACATGGAAAATGAATGTCACCCAAACACAACATGTGGATGAGTATGAACTTAAAGCCGTTCGTCGGGCTTCCTCGCGGAACAATGGAACAACCTGGTTCGCTTATTGCGAAGTCAATCCCAATGAACAGGTTGCTCAGGGCGATCCGGACGCTTATACCTATCGCACCAATCGTGTGTGGGTTGGCGAAGCCTTTAGCTATCCGGATTCAGGAGTAGGTATCGAAAATGAAGAGCAGCTAATTGCAGTCAATCATGTCCTGTTGCGCAATTATCCGAATCCTTTTAATCCCAGTACTCAAATTGAATTCAAGAGTGAGCAATCGGGTAAAGCGGTCCTTGCTGTTTATGATGTAAACGGCCGTTTAATCGGTAAGATTTTTGATCAGCCCGTGACGGCCAATCAATTGTACAAAGTTTCTTTTAAAGCCAGCGAACTGGCTTCGGGCGTTTATTTTTATCGCCTTAATGTCAACGGCCATTTTACCACGCGTAAAATGGTATTGATGAGATAAATGTAAGGTAAGTTCAATAAAATAACTCGGAGGAGGAGTTATGCGTCGTCTTTTTTCTGTAATTTGTGTTTTATTAATAACCGGACTGCTTTACGCAGGCCAAAAACCGATTGCCCCTGAGGCTAAAATGGCTAAATACAAGGTCTCAAATGTGGTAAAAACAGTTTCAGAGACTCCGGTGGAGCCTATTATCCCTTATGCTAAATATCCGGTTGCTCAAAAAAAAGCAAGCCAGAGGGGCTTGATGAAACGAACGGCCAGCGCAACCAATGTCTATCTGGATCGCTCTGGTAATGGCTATGGTTGGTTAAATTCGATGACCAGAAAATTGGATCGCTGGGCTGGCACTGATGTGCAAACAGGAGATTCTCGGGATGTTGTCTTAGTCGGTTACCGCGGTGAGATGTCAGATGAAAATGGTAGTGCTCGTGATATCTGTGCCGCCGAAGTGGATGTTAGCGCCGGTTTGTCAACAGGGATCAATACAGCTTACATCTATTCCGGTGATGATGGCACGGAACTCAATGCCGGATTAGGAGGCATTGGCGGTCGCTACCCCAGTGTTTCGGCTCTGGAATATCCCTTTGTTTTCTTTAATCAGTACATTTCGGGGGATGTACAAACCGTTCCGGCAGAGTCACATCCTTATATGATTACAGAGTATGGCACCTGGCTGGACAATGGAGGTATCTGGACCACACCGGATTTTCTAATGGATCAAGGCTGGTTGGACCCGGATTTAAATGATTTGCTCGCCTACAAAGTAAATCGCCTGTGGAACGGCGCGGTCACTGTGGTTAAAGATGCGAACGGTGTCTACCACTGGTGTGGCGTCTATGAAACCTGGTATTCAAACCCTGAAGAACAAAACTATGGCAAACAAAATCACAAAAATATCATGACAGCTTACTCAGACCCGGACGACCCCACTGTTTGGACCTATGGCTGGGACGTGGGCAATGATCCGGTTTTGATTGATCCTTATGTAGTTACTTTACCGCGCTGTGGCATTGCCATGAATTCCAGCGGTTTTGGCGTGATTGCCGGGCCAGGACATTTGGGCTGGCATAATCCCGATTCCGGATACTATTATGATTCTTTGTTTGTAACCTATGCTACAACTTATGATTTTGGCGTTACCTGGTCTGACTGGGATACAGTTGGCATGGTTACCGATTTGGGAATACCTGGCTACATTCGCGCCTCTGAAAAGATGATTATCTGGGATATTCCGGCACCAGGAGATACCGTGTGGTATGATGGCCCTGCCTTTACTGGAACTAATTTTGATATGAGTGTGATGGTGGATGATAATAATACAATCTACGTGGCCTTTAACTCTATGTGGGGTGCTATTGGCAATGGAGGCTGGTACCCGAGTTATCAATACAGTGGTGTGTTGCTGGCTCGAAAACCGGAAGGAGGAAGCTGGATTGGTTCACGAATTGCTTACAACAATGGAATATGGCAGGGGGACGACCAGATTTCGGGCATGTCCAATTACTTCTTTGATTCCGAATGCCAGATCAGCCGGGATGAACAGGGCAATATTTATGCCACCTGGTTAGACCGCCGTCACAATCAAGTACAGGTTACGCAATTCAATAGATACAGTGATCCGGAAACGTATGGTTCAGATGCTACCTTCAAAACCGATGTCTATGCAGCCCATTCAGTTGATGGGGGCGATTATTTTTCTGATCCCATCAATTGTACAGACTCTCCTTCTCTGGATGAATATGAGTTGAGTATGTCTATCCATTCCGCCAATCAAAATACTCGTGGAGATTACGGAAAAATCTGGTTCTCGTACTGTCTGGCGGATACTACGGTAGGTAATCCATCTACCGATGCCTACATTGAGTTGCCGAACGATGTGTGGATTGGGGAGACCAGCCAGTTTAACCCACCGGCTGCGGTAGAAAAAGACGCAAAAGTCGTTCGTGCTTATGCCCTTGAGCAAAATTATCCTAATCCGTTTAATCCTACTACGACCATTGAATTTACGCCTCTGAGAAATGAATTTGCGACTCTTGCGGTGTTTAATACCGCAGGCCAGAAAGTAGCCACATTATTCGAGGGGCAGGTTGTGAAAGATCAAAAATATCAAATCACATTTGACGCAAAGAATCTGGCTTCTGGTGTCTATTTCTACAAATTTCAGACTGAGAAAGGCGTTGAAATTAAGAAGATGGTATTGATGAAATAATATTTATATGTAGCAGGAAGCTACGGCTTCCTGCTTTTTTCTTATCTTCACATCTATAAGAACTTATGAAAATTAAGAAAAAGGTATGGTAGTTATTATGGAACGCCTGAGTATTGTTATTACGTCTCTCCTTTTTACAATCTCGTCAATCATAGCTGGTACTACTGGGAAGATTGCCGGTAAGGTTTTTGACGCCCACACGAAAGAGCCTCTGGTTGGAGCGAATGTCTATCTGGAGGGCACTAATATTGGTGCCTCTACCGATGCGGATGGTGAGTTTTATATCATTAATGTTCCGGTTGGCACGTACACCATCATAGCCGTCTATGTCGGTTACAAAAAAATTGAGCATAAAGGTGTTAAGGTTATCCTGGATCAGACTACCGTGGTCAATTTCCCGATGACTGAGGAAATTGTCGAAGGGGAAACGATTGTTGTTACCGCCACACCATTTAAAGTTCAAAAGGATGAAACAGCCAAGAAGATTACCATTCAGGCTGATGAGATTCAATCTATGCCTGTACAGGATTTTTCAGACCTGGTGGTAGCGCAGGCTGGTGTGGTTCAGATCGAAAGTAGCGTGCAGGGCATTGCCGGATTTGAGGACCGGGGCATTGAAGAAATTCACGTGCGCGGCGGTCGCTCCGGCGAAATCGGCTACACCATCGATGGAACGTACATCGTCAATCCCTTCTACGGTTCCAAATATTCCTGGACAGAATTGAATGATTTTGCTGTGGAACAGGTGGATATGAAAACCGGTGTGTTCGATGCCGAATATGGCGGCGCTCTTTCCAGTATGATCAATATCATTACGCGCGATGGCGGGGAAAAATATGAAGGGAATTTGCGCTTTTACACATCCAATCCTGCTAATTTAATGAATTTACATCAATTTACTGTCGATCCAGAATCCCGTCTGCGTCTAGCTCCTTTAAAACAAGATTATCTAAGAGATTATCGGGAAGTAACAGGAGGCTTTGGCGGACCAGTTCCATTCACCAATAAAAAGTTACGCTTTATCATCACTGGTAGTCGGTTAGCTTCTGCCTATCGCGTTTACGAGTTTGATTATATAACTTATGATAAAACCCAGGATCAATTTTCTGAGCATAACCGCTTTCTGAATAAGCTGGATACTATCGCCGGCTGGCACCAGATGGGCTTCAGATACAGCTGGGATTTGTATGGGAAATTGAGCTGGAAGATTGGCAATTCCATGAAGTTTACCTTTTCCAACTGGAATTTAAAGACCATTTTCCGATCGGCTAATCTGTCCAACTATCCCTATCAATACTATGAGGCGGGCAGAAATATTGCCACGCAAACATCCGACCGCCAGGCGATTACCTTTAACCATCAGCTCTCAAAAAGTACATTTTATGATGTGAGAATTTCTCGCTTCTTTCAGAAAATGTTCATCGGCGTAACCGATAATGGCGATATTAATGGCCGCTATTTAGGACCGGATGAATATGAGCGGCCGGGATATGATGAGGACTGGGAAAACAATCCTTACTGGTTTGAATACTATGTTAAAGGACATGATCGCTATTATCACACCAATTATGCTGAAACATACGAGGCGATCATTAACCTGTTAAGCCAGGTGACCAAGCACCATCAGTTAAAAATTGGTACGGATTACCGCAGACATACCATTTTTATTGATGAAATTCAATTACCCTGGTTGTTAACGCCCTATATAGAAAAATACAAACGCCATCCGGAAGAACTGTATTTTTATGTACAGGATTTGCTTGAATATGAGTATATGACCATTCACCTGGGGATGCGCGTGGATATGTTAAATGCCCATGCTAAGTACTGGAAAAATCCTTATGCCACAGCTGAAGAACGTAAATTGGTTGACTCTGGCTGGGAAGTACAGTACAGCCCGCGCATTAGTTTTTCGCATGTCATTACCGAAAATGCCACCTTTACTTTTGGCTACGGGCAGTTTACGCAAACCCCTACCTATCGCAATAAATACATCAATCCAAATCGTGACCTGAAAACCTATTCGCCGCTGGTGGGCAACGCTGGTTTAAGCATGGAAAAAATGACGGCCTATGAGTTTGGTTTAAATGTGGGAATAACGGACAATATTATTGCTCAGGTCATCGGCTGGTCCAAGGAATATTCGGGATTGACCTCAACGGAACGCATTCCGCAGTTTCCCTATTCTTACACCATCTTTTTAAATACTGATTACGCCACGGCGCGGGGCATGGATGTGGTCATTCGCCGCAGAGGCGCTAATTCTAGCCTGATTATACAATACACATTGTCCAGAGCTACGGCCAATCGCAAAGACCCATGGGAAGGGTATCGAGAAACGGATACTCCTCGCACCATGCCCAAGCGGGAGATCCTGATGTCTTATGATCGTACGCATGATTTCAGTTTGATGTATTCTTATCGATTCCATGATAAACAAGGGCCGAGAATTATGGGCTTATTCCCCTTGCAAAAAACCAGTTTTGACCTGATGTTTCTGGCCATGAGCGGTGCGCCGTACACGCCGGTTATCGGTAATGTGGCAGGCGAAACCAATTCTGAACGAGGGCCCTGGAATCTAACAACCAATTTCAATTTCCGGCGTTTCTTCTCGGTGGCCGGTTTCAATCTTATCTTTGGAATCAGGGTACAAAACCTGTTCGATTGGAAAAATCCCATTGACATCTATCCGGAAACGGGTAAAGCCAATGATCCCGGGCCCAGAATTAATGAGTTGATTCAAATGGGTTGGTTTTCCAGAACGCTGTGGGATCAACCGTATCGTTATGGTCGCAGACGTCAGATCGATTTTTCGTTAGAAATTGCATTTTAACAAAGAGTATTGGTGGGAAAGATTATGAAAAAGTTGTTAATTGTCTTAATAATGATCGGTTTTGTTTTACAGGCTAAAGAAATTCCAAAACAATCGCCATTAGCTAAAAAGACCGCGATAAGCGATCCATTACTCAACAGAGCGCGTGCTTATCTGGATAAAGGTAAACTTAAAATTGCCGTCGAAAACTACGGCATATTTTCCGGAACGGCCTCTCCCCAGGGATTGTGGGGCGATTTCCAGTACATCTCCAATTTATCGCTGGTCGTAGGCATTCCCGGGAAAGATAAAAACGGTAACCCCTACCCATGGGCCGTGGGGCCTAAAGAACAGTTTAATGTGAAAACACAGGACTTTCAGACCTTTGGCACAGATACGACATACTGGGGGCCAACCGTTTCTGAATCCTGGTTCGATCGAACACCGCAATTGAACCGCACCGATTGGGAAGCGGTGGAAGATCATCGAATCCGCTTGCATAATCCGCTGGCCACAGCCGGTGAATACTATGGAAAGTTAGGCCTGTACACCAATCCGGAGGATCAATATCCTTTAATTGCCACCAGCAACATCCCCGATACCTGGCCCGGAACGGACGAGGAACGGCATTGGCCAGGGCCATGGGCTACAGACCCGGCTGACTCTACCAAACAATTAGAAGGCGTTTTTGTCTCTGATCAGGACATCTATTTTGAATTTGATGATCGCCTGGCAACCAGAGATATTGATCCCACTCAGGGATATCCCATTGGAATCCGGGCTAAAGTCTCTGGATATTCCTATGGCGCCAGTATTTCGGAAGATATCATCTTTTTTCGAATGGTCCTGGTAAATGAGTCTCCCTATCATTACGAGAATATGTACGCCGGTTTTTATTTTGATGTGGACTCCTACAATCGCCTGGCTAATGGCTCTTATGTGGGGCGCACCAACGACGATGATATGATGGGCTACAATCTGGATTACAACTTTGGTTACATTTACGATCTGGACGGCGATCACAATAACCCTTTTGTTGGGGATAAAAAGTTAGCCTACACGGCTGTAAAATTATTGGATACCCCTACGGCCACTGAAGATATCGATCTGGATGGAGATGGACGTATTGACATTTTTCAGGGCGACAAATTAGGATTGACAAGCTGGCACTGGTTTGATTGGTATTTCCGCCCAGGCGCCCGCGATGTCCATCCGACCCAGGGGCCCTGGTCCGGCGACGGGCAAACTCCTGTGGCTAAGAATAAAGAAGAAATTCAATACAAAATCTTAGCCGGCGATACCACCAATCTGTCGGTTTACGATTCCACCTATTATTTCCACCCCTTGCGAACCGAAGTGGGCTACGGAAAATTAAATCCACGCTTCGATTCCATCGAGGGGCTGCTCTATGAATATCCGGAAGGCCTGGATTGCGTTTTCATTATGGGCTCCGGACCGTTTAGCATGGCGCCCGGTGATTCCGTGCCATTTTCTTTTTGTGTCATCATGGGCGAAGATGAGCAGGACCTGGAAAACAATGCTAAAATTGCACAATTGATGTATGATAACAATTATCAGGGAGCAAGACCTCCCAAAGCGCCTAACGTCATCGCTAAAGAAGGCGATCAGGAGGTAACGCTTTACTGGGATGCGGTTTCTATTGAAGATAAAGATGTGATTACCGGTTATCAGGATTTTGAAGGATTCCGTATTTACCGTAGTGAAGACAATGGAAAAACCTGGGGCACCAAAATCATTGATGAAGAGTCCAAAACAACCTACTGGGAACCATTGGCCCAATTTGACCTGGAAAATGATATTGAAGGTTATGATCCGGTGGCCCCGCACCGTTATTTAGGCGACAATTCCGGGGTGGTTTTTAAATATGTAGATACTGATGTGGAAAATGGGCGTGAATATCTGTACGCTGTTTGCGCCTATGACCGCGGCTATGTCCCCAACGATCCTTTGCGTGATCCGGACAATTTAGGTAGCACAAAGGGGCTGAATTTTGACATCCCCTCTCTGGAGAACTTTTTGTCCAATAGTACCAATTTGCCGCACATTGTTAAAGCCATTCCGCACAGACCGCCCAGCAATACTGAACTTTCAGACCTGGAAGTGCAACGCATGGAAGGCACCATTGGTAATGGTGATTTTACGGTGGAAGTGATCGATCCCAAACAGGTAACCGGCCATGTTTACCAGATTGCATTTGATTGCCAGTACAGCAATCCGCCGGAAAATACAAACATCATCCCCGGTTCGCAAACTTTTGATATTATCGATATGGCTACTGCAGACACCCTCTTTAAAGACAGTCAGGAATGGAATGAAGAGGGCCAGACTGAGGGAAATAAGTTTTTGCTCTTTGATGGCTTGCGCCTTAAAGTGACCATGGCTAAAGAGATCAGTATTCAATCGGATGAAGCATACTGGACGACCAACTCGAAATGTACCTACCAGATTCTCGCTTCCATCACGCCAGCCAATGCCACGCGTGCCCGCTATGCCATTGTTTTTAAGGGGGACAATGCCGATACAGTGTATTCCGACAGAACTCTGACCCAGCCCAAATATGGCATTCCCTTTCAGGTCTGGAATCTGGTTACCAACCGTAAAGCCAAATTGTGGGAACCAAACCGAAAATTCACCGAATTTGATCGTGAAGTAAAGTATTTTGTGTTTGAGAACCATGTGTATGAAAGCCCGGACGATCCCACCTACCGGCAGACCTGGTTGTTCCAATTTAACTGGATCAAAGATGGCGATGTGGATGAAGATGGCAAACCGCTACCGGCTGATGTGGACTGGCAACCCGGTGACTCGCTCATTGTGCCCGTTCGTTTGCCCTTTGAACGGGGTGATGGATTTATGGTGAATACAGGCAATGTAGCCAATGTGCGTTCAGTGCAGAAGGATGATCTGAAAAAAGTTAAAGTGGTGCCCAATCCATACATGGTTCATGCCGGCTGGGAAACCGATGATTTCGTACGTAAATTGCAGTTTACAAACCTGCCCTCTAAGTGCAAAATACACATTTTCACTCTGGCGGGCGAAAACGTCATAACCCTTGAACATGATAATGAATTCGACGGCAGCCTCGATTGGGATATGCTAACCAAAAACAGACAGGAAATTGCGCCTGGTCTTTACATCTTTGTGGTGGAAACCGAAGATGGCAAAACGCAAACCGGAAAGTTTGTGATTATTAAATGATCGCAAAATAACAGGAGTGATGTTCATGAAATGGTTGAGCTATTTATTAGTAATAATTTTAATTCCCGTATCCGGACTTTTGGCCCAGAGGGAACTTTCCAAAGTAGGTACCTCGATGGCCCAGTTTCTCAAAATCGGCGCCGGAGCACGGGGAACTGCATTAGGAGATGCTTATTCCTCTGAAGTAAAAGATATTACTGCGCTTTACTGGAATGCCGCCGGCATTCAAAAGATCGGGCATCCGGCTTTTGGACTGGCCCAAACCAGGTTGTACGCAGATATTACCTACAATTTTTTGGGCGCTGTGTTGCCCCTCAATTCCAATACGACCGCTGGTCTGTCCATTCTCTATTTAAATTCCGGCAATATTGAAATGACAACGATCGCCGAGCCGGAAGGCACCGGAACCACTTTCACTGCGACCAGTGTGGCGGTCGGATTAACTATTGCCCGCCGCCTGACCGATCGTTTCGATTTAGGCGTTACGTTGAAATACATTCAAGAAAAATTGTTCCGTGAAAAAGCAGCCACTTTTGCTTTTGACATCGGTTCTCAGTTCAATACGGGCATCTATGGTATGAAATTGGGCATGAGTCTGGCTAATTTTGGCGGCAAGATGAAACTGGATGGCCCCGACCTTTCCAGAGATGTTAAAAATGACAACACAGGTATTACCTATGACGGCGGTGTGCGCTGGAAAACCTTGGATTGGCCCATTCCATTGGTATTCCGTTTGGGAATTTCCGATGATATTATTGGCGAAGACTCTTATTTGATCAAAAGTCAGAAACATCGCCTTACGGTGATCATTGAGGCCAATGATCCAACAGACTTCTATCTGCGATATAATTATGGTCTGGAATACGAATGGCAGAAGTTTTTTGCCCTGCGTTTTGGCTACAAAGCCAATTACGATGAGGCCGATTTTACAGCCGGTCTTGGTCTTAATTTTGCAAAATTCGGTCTGAATGGTAGGCTGGATTATTCGTTCAACAATTACGGTTTATTGGGGTATGTGCACAATTATGCCTTTGAATTCAATTTTTAGAAAAGACACATAATGAGGAGGAATTAGTATGAAGCGTTTATTGTTACTGTGGCTTTCGCTTTTATTGTTAAGCGTCGGCCTGATGGCCAGTGAAAAACCACGTCCGGTTTTCCCGGAAAAGAAGAAGGCCAAAATGGATTTCAAGGTTCCGAAAACCGAATTTTACAAACAGCAGAATACAATTCAGAGCGCAAATCAACTTGGCTTTGAAGGTGGAATTATTTTTGAAGAAAATTTTGAGCCGGATGGTGTCTGGCATCGCTGGGAAGCGATCGACTTAACCCATCCGCGTCCGGAACATGGCCCCAGTTACTGGCACATTACCACCTGGATGGCCATGGACAGCACCTGCTGGTGGCTGGCCGATACCACATTGGGCGATGTAGGCGGTTATGCGAATCACTGGTACCAGGTGCTGGACACCCCGCCATTCATGGTCGATGATACCAACGCTGTGTTTTCTTTCTGGCATCGTTTTAAAATAGAAGGCACCGCCGGAGCAGAAGACCCTTACGACGGCTGGGACGCCATGAATGTGCGCATTTCTTACGATAGCGGTAAAACCTGGCTGGTGCTGCCATTTAGTGATTATGACATGCAAAATAGCTGGGCGTTTGGTCATCCTTCTCAGGGGCAGAATGAAGGTTTAGGCATCCCGGGTTGGTCTGGCGAGCAATTAGATTGGCATAAAGAGATGCTGCCTTTAAAGGATTTTATTAAACCCGATACGGCCATCATGCTGCGCTTTGCTTTTGCTGCGGATATGGGCTATTCCACCGCTGATGGCGGACCGGATTTGTTCGGATGGCAGATCGATAGCATTCTGGTGGCCAGCAACGACTCTGTTTTCTTTTTTAACAATGGCGAACAAGACGATATGATGGCCCTGGATGTGGAATTTATTCCGCCCGAAGGGGGCAATTTATGGCACATCGTGGAATTTATGGATGATATGGATGCCTATTTACCCCATTTTGCCCCTTCCCCCACGCACTTTGCTGCATTACAAAACAGTGGCGAAACCTTTGACCCCCTGGCAACCTACAATCCTTACATGGATAATGTTTTCCAGACCGGGCCGATCGCCCTGCCAGATACTGCGCCGATCTATCTCGATTTTACCCACCTGCCTTTCTTTGCAGATGAAGATGTCTTCCCTGATGTGGAATTCTGGCGCGTCGATGTGCGGGCCGTTGACAGTACGAACTGGGAAGCGGTCTGGATGGGACCCAATGGCGAACAGTGGGTCTTTGCGGAAGGATTCGATCAGTGGGTATGGTTCTCCTATTTCTGGGGCTATCCCAGCAATATGTCGCCGTTAGACCTTTCGCGCTACGCCGGACAGGATGTTTACCTGCGCTGGCACTTCTGGTCTGATGAAGATGAACCGATTGGCATGGGCCTGCTTTTCGACGACGTTGTTCTTTACGCGCCCGTGAAAACCATTGAAGCTCCCACCGGCTTGGAGGTTATGGCCGGCACCGAAGACACGACGATTACCCTGCAGTGGGATTTACAACCCGATCGGATTGTGCAGGTCTGGCGAACCACGCCGGGAGATCAATATCTGCACCTGATTGCAGAAGTGGCAGATACCAACGCTTACGTGGATGATGAAATTGAACCGTTCCAGGCCTATTATTACACATTGCGTTCCGTGGCTCTGTACGAAGGTACATCTGAGTTCTCGTCTCCGTTGGTCGGTACTGAGGTCATACCTAAAACGGTGTGGGAATTGGCTTACGACCGTTCTACTCCGGATACAAACATCATCGCACCCAGGAACAAGCTGGTTTACGTCAAATTTACGCCCATTGCCTATCCTATGGATTTAATCGGATTTAAGGTCGCTCTGGACACTTCCGGGACCAATGTGGTTGGCGCCTATCAGTTTACCTTCTGGGATGACGACGGCGTAGATAGTTTGCCCGGAACCAAGCTGCGCTACCTGAACAAAAGCGGTTTGGGCTTCGGTTACAATCGTCTGATCTTCGACGATAGCATTGCTGTGGACAGCGGTAGTATTTACATCGGCTTAAAACGCTTTGGAAAAGCTCCGGTCATTTTTGCCGAGTCAGATTCGGTGGATGGCCATACCTATGTGGATACAGATACTGGCACCATTGTTATGGCTGATGTAGATGCGCTGGTTCATGCCTATTTTGATACGTCTCGCACACAATTTCCAACGGGCATTCGCGATAAGGATATGCCGCTGGTTGCCGATCGCTACTATCTGGGTAAAAACTATCCCAATCCGTTCAATCCAACCACGACCATTCCTTTTGTGATTCCGGATTACGCGCGGGGTCAAAAAGTTAAAATTAATGTGTACAATGTGCTTGGTCAAAAAGTGGCCACCCTTTTCAACGGTGTGGCGCATGTCGGATTGAACACGGTAACCTGGGATGGTAAGAACAGCTCAGGCAAACCGGTAGGTTCCGGAATTTACATCTATCAGTTAAAAGGTAAGAATGTTTCATTGCAAAGACGTATGTTGCTCATCAAATAGCCATGTGAACACATTGTGTTCCGCCTTGATCTCAAAGGGGATTTTTTCCCCTTTGAGATTTTTTATTAACTGATGAAAGAAGAGAAGTACGTACAGCCTTCTTTTCCAGATGAAAAGCATTAGAACGAAAAGGGCTTTAGTTCGTTAAATGATCGAGTAAACATGTAATCGTCAGATATGAGAGGGTCGGATTTGTTTTAATATCCTGGTCATCTGAACGCGTATCCGACCGTTAAATAGAGAGTGTTTTAAATTGGAAATCGCCGGGTTCCGTGCGCGGTTCATCAACCGTTGTGTTTCCAAGGCAAGTTTAATAATTAATGTAAATGAGCTATCGCGTAAATAGGAGTAATTGTGTTAAAACGAATTTTTTTATTAGGATTTTTCCTGTCCGTTTTTGCCTTAAGTCAGGGACAGGCTCAGGAATTCTATCAAAATCAGATTCTATTTTGTTTAAAAGCCAATAGGCCGCCCATTGTAACCAGTCAGGTACGGGGACAGTTACATACCAATTACCCGCTATTGGATCGCTTATTTAACCAACTGGGCGTGGTTAAGGTCGAACGCTGGCTGCCAATGGCGGATGATCGGGATGTAGTGGACGGTGTGCGCCTGGCCAACATCTATCAGGTTACTTTTAAGGATGAAAAATCCAAAAATCAATTGCTCCAGATTCTGGAACAGTTCCGGCAAATAGACGATGTGCACTCGGCAGCTCTGCAAGCTGTGAACCGCATCGCCGGTTCCATTAAACCCTATATTCCCAATGATCCCTATTTCGAACATCAGTGGTATTTGAACAAAATTGCTGCGCCGGATGCCTGGGGCCTGTGGAGAGATAGCCTGCCCGGTGATTCCACGGTTCTGGTTGGCGTGGTCGATACCGGCGTAGATTATGAACATCCCGAATTGGAAAATGTGCTGTACATTAATCCGGGTGAAGACATCAACCATGATGGCCGTTTCACCAGTGAAGATGAAAATGGCGTGGATGATGACGGCAATGGCTACATCGATGATGTTCGCGGCTGGGATTTTGCTGGAAGCAAAAAACCCAACGAAGCGCCGGACAATGATGTGCGCCCGCCGCAGGCTGGCCCAAACCAGGAACTGAGCCATGGGACGCATGTGGCCGGCATTATTGCCGCCATGGCAGACAATGGCATCGGCATTGCCGGAATTTCCTTTAGAAGCAAAATCATTGCCACCAAGCATGCCTTTGACGATGATTTGACCGAGCCGGGCATTGTGAAGGGATATTCCGGTGTTTTGTATTGCGCAAAGATGGGCGCTAAAATCATCAATTGTTCCTGGGGCGGGGGCTACGACTTTTACGGCAAGCTGGTGGTAGATAATGTGACCAAAAATTATGGCGCCATTGTAGTGGCGGCTGCAGGCAATGACGGGCACAATAACGATGATCACCCACAGTACCCCAGCGATTTTGATAATGCTGTTTGTGTCGCTGCTTTGCGCAATGATGATAAAAAGGCCTATTACTCCAATTGGGGGCAGGTGGTGGATATCAGCGCGCCGGGCGGCGAAGGGAGTGGTTACACCACGGCCATTCTCAGCACCATCCATGCCAATGCCGGTTCTTACGCCTCCTGGCAGGGAACTTCCATGGCCACGCCTGTGGTGGCCGGCGCCCTGGCCTTGCTCAAAGCCTGGTTCCCGCAAGATTCCCGCAATCAGTTATTGAACCGCCTTTACAATGCAGCTGATCCCATCGACCAGGTCAATCCTAATTACAGCGGGCTGTTGGGCCACGGTCGCGTAAATGTTTACAATGCCATTGCCCGTGGCATTCTGCCCGATATTCATCTAAGCGATTACCAGTTCGAAACCAGAGATGGCGCCCCGCCTTCGCCAGGCGATTCTGTTTCTTTAAGCCTTGTTTTGACCAATAGCCCCAACTGGCAGGATGCCTACCATGTTAAAGCCGTTGTGCAATCCAGCTCGCCCCATGTCCATGTTCTGGACTCGCTCTTCTGGATCGATGAACTGCCGTCGGGAGCCGATACCATCCTGGATCAGTTCTATCCCCGTATCTGGATTGATTCCCTGGCTCCTTTGCAGGATTTGCAATTGCAATTGAAAATCAGCGCCAATGATACTTCAGAATATTCTTTTGAATCGACCAGCCATTTGTCGTTATCGATCGCCATGAATCAAAAAGGCTTTCCGGTGCAAGGCTACGGCATTAATTCGCCGCTGGCCTTGGTCAAAAGCGGTTCGCAAAAATGGATTGTGGGCATCAACAGCCAGAGCGATCTGTTGGTGTTTGATCAGAACGGCAAAAAGATCACCGGTTTCCCCATTGCGGTGGATGCTACGAGCGCAGCGCCGGTAGTGGCGGATATGGATATGGACGGAGAACAGGAGATCATCACAGTCAATCGCCGCGGCCTGTTGCGCATTGTTGATTTCCATGGAAACATTAAAAAACAATTCGACCTTGGCGAACCTGTCTATGGCGATCTGGTTGTGGGCAATTTCGATTCCGATGCGGAATTGGAAATGGCTTTTGGCACCATGAGGAAAAACTTTCATATCTTTAATCTGGACTCCAGCGAGGTAACCGGTTTCCCTAAAGCCATGCCCAGCCTGGTGAATTTGGGAAGCGCCGTGGCCGATTTAAATGGCGATGGCGTGGATGATATTGTGTTCGGCACCTTTGACAATGGTTTGCACATTTTTACCAGTCAGGGGGATTCTCTGACCGAAATCTCAACCTCTTTAAGTACGCGTATTATTGCCAACCCGCTGATTGCCAAAAATCAGGACAGCCTTTTTATTCTGGTAGCCACGCTGGACAAAAAATTAATCAGCCTTGACCGCCAGGGCCGAGTGATTTTTGAACGCACTCTGGATGCGGGTATTGTGGGCGCGCCGTTAATTGCGGATGTGGATCAGAGCGGCATCCCGGAGATTGTGGCCGTGACCAAT
The DNA here is from genome assembly GCF_056497305.1 of Caldithrix sp. Classification (NCBI taxonomy): domain Bacteria; kingdom Pseudomonadati; phylum Calditrichota; class Calditrichia; order Calditrichales; family Calditrichaceae; genus Caldithrix; species Caldithrix sp. The sequence goes on from NZ_JBSMDE010000060.1 coordinate 26,782, forward strand.
GACGGAAAGTTGCATGTACTCGAACCAGACAGTACCTATTTCAGCGATCTCTTCCCAATGGAGCTGGGAGGTACGCCCCAGAGCAGTCCAATCACTTTTGATGTGGATGGCGATGGATGGCTGGAAATCTTGACCATTGTGGATCAGGGTATCGTACATCTGCTCAAGATGAACGGCCAGGAAGTGCCCAATTTCCCGGTTGATCTGGGCCAGGGCATTAGTTCGATTCCGGTAATCGATGATCTGGATGGAGACGGCGATACGGAAGTGATCATCGGCGGGCAGTCCAATATTTTTGCCATCGATCTGCGCCTTCCCGCTGGACAGGCCGCGGCCTGGAACACCTATCAGGGTAATAATCACAGAACGGGTAGCTATGGAGTGCAGGTGACTGCCCTGCCCGACCATGAGGAAAAATCCATTGCGGAAGGTTTTGAGTTGTTAAGCAACTATCCTAATCCGTTTAACAGCCAAACCTTTATTCGGTTGAACATTCCGGCCAGGCTGAGTACTTTGCCCTTGCATCTGAAAATCTACAACGTATTGGGCCAGCTGGTTTACCAGAAAACCGTTACTAACTTAAAACCCGGATTAAACCGTATTAAATGGGACGGTACCGACCGCTCCGGTCGTACGCTGAGTTCCGGTATCTATTTTTACCATGTTAAATTAGGTAATAGGTCACGAATCGAACGCTTATTATTGATTAAATAACAAGAAACGGGTTAAAATCCCGACAAACCTTTGAATAGTCAGGTTTAGGTCAATGTTTTCAAAAAATACCATTTGGTTGGTTTTGTTTCTTTCCCTGGCCCTCAGTCAGGCTCAGGAAAGAATCCCCAATCAGTTGTTAATTGCTCTCAGGCCCGAAGCCCCGGCTTTGCCAACAGGTAGGGTAAGCGAGACCACCCGAATAAACAACCAGCAGCTTGCTTTGTTGCTTCGCAAATACCATGTGCTTAAAATTGAAAGATGGCTAAAATCCGCTGATGAGCGAGATGTTTTTAAGGGAATTGATTTCAGCAAAGTCTATCGTTTTCATTTTGAAAAGGCATCGCTTGTTAGTCAGGCGGCCGCTGCTTTTAAATCCGCAAGCGATGTTTTACAGGTAGATTTTGAGACGCCCGTCAAGATTGCGGTTCCCATCCCTCCGGCCATGACTTCCGATCCTTTTGTAGAACGCCAATATTACCTGGACAAAATAATGGCCAAATATGTCTGGACCTTAATGGAAAAGGTCCCGCCACCGCAAAAAACCATTCTGATTGGCATAGTTGATACAGGCATTGATTATTTACATCCGGAAATGGCGCCCGTGCTCTACGTAAATCCCGGTGAAGATGTGGATGGGGACGGACAATTTACCAGCGCCGATTTAAATGGAATCGATGACGATGGCAACGGCTTTGTGGATGATGTGCGCGGTTGGGATTTTTCGTATGCTTCCGATTCCGTGGCCGGAGACAACGACATCCGTCCGCCCAGCTCAGGCGGCTATGATATTTTAAGCCACGGCACCCATGTGGCCGGTATTGCCGGGGCCATGGCCAACAATGCAGTGGGCATCAGCGGTATTGCCCGCGGTTACAAGATTATTGGCACCAAACACAGCCTGGATGACGATTTAAGTCATGGCTATTTGTACAATGCCTATGATGGCATTCTGTATTGCGCAAAGTTGGGCGCTGATGTGGTCAATTGCTCCTGGGGCGGTGGCGGCTATTACGAGCTGGCTCAAAAATTGATCGATATGGTGCGCGAAGAATATGGAACGATTGTGGTCGCAGCGGCCGGCAATGACAATAATAACAATGACCGGCACCATTTTTATCCCAGCGATCTGAACGGCGTGGTTACCGTAGCGGCCCTGGGCCCAGATGACCGTAAAGCCTCCTTTTCCAATTACGGCCAGGTCATCGATATTAGCGCTCCTGGTGTGGGCATTTTTAGTACCATTCATTATTACAAAGGCGGCTACGCCACCTGGCAGGGCACATCCATGGCCAGTCCGGTGGTGGCCGGTTCGATTGCCCTGGTAAAATATTTTTTCCCTGATTTGTCGCCGGATGAGCTGGTTCAAAAGGTTCTGGAGGCAGCAGATCCATTAGATGAAAAAAACGAAGGATTTCAGGGATTATTGGGGGCTGGACGCGTCAATGTGTACAATGCCGTGGGGCCCACATTTTTACCCGCCTTACAGGTTGTAGATGATAGCTTGCAGGTTGAGGATCTCAACCAGAACGGCCAGATCGATCCGGGCGAACCCATTCAAATCGCTCTATCGGTTTCAAATAAACCAGGCTGGCAAACCGCTCAGCAGGTTGAAATTGTGGTATCTTCGGATGACTCTCTGTTACACCTGGCTGATTCTGTGGCTCACATTGGGGACCTCACAGCGGGTGATGTCCGCTGGACGCCTCTGGATGCTTTCCAGATTTTACCGGACCTACAACACGATTACGGACCGATTCATCTCCATTTTTTAATTCGCGGAATGACCCTTTCGGGACAGCCGGTTGAAGAACATTATGAAAAAGAAATTTTTCTCTCCATGTACCAGAAATTCTTTCCTAAAACCATACAAACCGCTAATGTGCCGGTTTCAGTGATAAAAGATTCCGGGGCTACAGATTCCCGTTTGAGTTTAATCACCATGGACAATCGGTTGCTTCTTCTAAATGCCAGGGGGGAGCCCTTGCCACCCTTTCCCATCGATTTGCAGGAATTTCATCGCGCTCCGCAGGTGGTGGCTGATGTAGATCATGACGGGCAGCAGGAAATCGCCACTTTGAGCAACTATGGCAAATTACGGGTTTTTAAGCAGGATGGCAATCTTCTGCTCTATCTGGATCTCAATGAGGTGATTTACGGTAACTTTGCCCTGGATGATCTGGACGGAGATGGAAACGTTGAATTTATTTTAGCCACCATGCGTAAAAAACTGCACGTCATTACGCCGGACGGTTCAGAGCTTGCAGGCTTTCCTATTAATTTAAAGGCTTTTGCCCCCAAAGGAGTGGCCATTGGAGATGTGGACGGCAATGGCACAAAAGAAATCGTACTGGGCACCTTTGACAGTAAACTCCATGTCATTGATTATGCCGGCAACGAGCTGGAAAACTGGCCGGTAGAGCTGAGCGCTTCCGTAAAATTCACGCCCTTGATTGGAAAAGATATTAATGGACTTTTCATTGCTATTATTGATAAAAAGAATCAACTGGTTTTGTTCAATGCCGATGGATCGCAAAGGCTTTCTGTTCATCTGCGCAACGATGTGAATACGGAACCATTTTTAATGGACCATGACCGGGACGGACAACTTGAGTTTTCCTTCATTAATGATAAAAATCAACTCGTTGGCTATGGTTCAGACAACCGTCGGATTCTGTTTGATTTAGGTACGGAGGTTAACGGTTTGCCTCTCGTATTTCAGTCAAATGATGAGTTGCGTCTGTTTACTCTAAATTTTAAAGGCCAGGTTACTGTTTTTAACAAAGATTTTAGAGCGCGGCACTACGCTCCGGTTCACCTGCCCTGGGCATTGAATCGTTTTGCCACCTTAACCGACCTGGACGGCGATGGCGATATGGAAGGGATTGTCACGGCCAATAAGCAATTGGTGATTTTAGACCTGCCCGAAAAAGTCGATGAGGCTGCCAATTACTGGCCAACCTATCTGGGCAACGAACGCAGAACCGCCTATCTGGAAGTTGATTCTGCGCAGACCACGAGCCTCGCTAACAACCGGTTATTGCCTTTCCATTTTACTGTAAAAACGTTCCCCAATCCATTTAATTCTACAGTCAAAATAGCGATTTCCGGTGGTTTGCTTACGCGCGGGCAAAGGATTTCTGTGAAGATTTTTGATATCCGGGGGCGCCGCATTCTTACATTAATGGAGGGCCGGCTTGAAAATAGTCCCCTGCGCCTGACCTGGAACGGGCAGAGCAGCAATGGGCAGCCGGTAAGCTCGGGATTGTATTTTTTAAAAGTCAGAATTTCCGATAAACATCAGTTTGTAAAAAAGATAGGGTATATTAAGTAAAAATTGGAGGAGCAAAATGAGACGGTTCGTTTTCATCATTTTGTTACTGGCTCAAATCGTTTGGGCCGAAGAAGGGTATTACCTGAATCGCGTGCTTTTTTGTTTGCATCGCGATCAGCCCGATTTGACTATTTTGTACAAAAATGGTCAACCGCGTACTGAGTTGCCTCAATTAAATAGCCTGCTGGAAAAATATCAGGCTAAAATTCTGGAAAAGTGGTTACGGTCTGCGGACGATCGCGACATAGTGGGCGACATTAATTTAAGTAAAGTGTACCGTGTGCAATTTGTTTCAGAATATTCGCCACAGGAATTGCAGCAAATTAAAGAAGAATTTGCCAGAATACCCGAAATCCATTCGGCAGATTTTGAAGGCATCTATTATGCTATGGATGTAGCCCAGGTAGATCCTTACGTTCCTAACGATTCCAGGTACAATGAACAATGGTACATCAAGAAAATTCAGGCCAATGACGCCTGGGGCCTGTGGGGCGGAAACACACCCGGCAGCACGGATGTTCTGGTGGGGGATGTGGACACAGGCGTAGATGATCAGCATCCCGAATTAACCGATGTGCTGTACATTAATCCTGGCGAAGATATTGACCATGACGGACAATTTACCAGTGCAGATATTAATGGCGTCGATGATGACGGCAACGGTTACGTGGATGATGTGCGAGGTTGGGATTTTGCAGATAATGACAATGACATTCGGCCGCCCAGTTCTGGTGTAGACGACGCCTTAAGCCATGGAACGCATACCACGGGCATTATTGGCGCCATGGGCGACAATAATGAAGGTATTGCCGGCGTGGCCTTCCGCGTAAAAATTATTGCCACGAAAAACAGCTATGATTCTGATTCAACTACATCGCAACCAGGGATTATCAATGGCTATGACGGTATTTTGTACACGGCCAAATTAGGCGCCAAATTTATCAATTGTTCATGGGGCGGTATTTTCCTTTCGTCCTACGAGCAGGGTATTCTGGATGATGTGTCTGATAACTACGGCGCTGTGGTGGTCGGCGCTGCCGGAAACGATAACCACAGTAACGATGGCTTTGGCAATGCGCAATATCCGGCGGATTATTCCAAATGTATTTCGGTCGCTGCTACTGATAATACCGACCATAAGGCTTCTTATTCCAATTGGGGCTCTGCTATTGATATCAGCGCGCCGGGCGGCGAATATGGCGGCGGCTCCAGCACGGCAATCCTCAGCACCATACATTGGAATGCTGGAGGGTACGACTCCTGGGCCGGTACGTCTATGGCGACACCGGTGGTGGTGGGCAGTTTTGCCTTACTTAAAGCCTGGTTCCCATCGCAGAGCAGACAGTGGTACATTGATCAAATTTTAAACCATGCGGATCCCATTGATGACTTAAATCCCGATTATTCCGGATTATTGGGCTCGGGCCGCGTAAACATTTACAATTCCATTGCCCGTAACAGTTATCCTTATTTAACAGTTGATTCGTATTCCATAGAAATTATTAATGACAATGGAGATGGAGAGTTAAATCCGGGGGAAAGCGCGAAAATTGTGCTGACCATTGCCAATGATCCTAATTATCAGGATGCCAACAATGTATTGATTACGGCCTCTTCTCCTACAGGGGATTTCATTTTTAGCGACAGTACGGCCAGCCTGGGGAATATTGCGGCCGGGGCATCGGCCACCAATACTTCGGACGACATCGTTTTTCAGGTTAGTGATGATGCGCCTTTGCAACCTTTAACCATCCACATTAAAAAGGAAGCCAATCAATCCGGTACCTATCCCTATTCCCACACAGAAGATATTACCGTTCAGCCGCAGTTGAATCAAAGCGGATATCCCATTACCTCGATTAAAGTTTCGGATGCTGTGGCTGCCGGGGATTTGACCGGTGACAGTAAACTGGAAGTGGCTGTGGTGAGTGAAGGAGATTCGCTTTACGTTTACGATGCTTCCGGGAATTTACAAAGCGGTTTTCCTATGGATTTGGGCGGTACGGTTTCCATGGGGCCGGTCATCGCCGATATGGATAATGACGGAAACAATGAAATCGTCATCTCGGAGCGCGTAAATGGTTATCTAAAAATTATCAATGGCGATGGCTCCTTAATGCTGGATATGACCGTTGGTGAACAAATCCGCAGCGAGTTAACGGTGGCCGATTTAAACGGCGATAACAATCTCGAAATCATTTTTGGCACCATGTCTAAAAATTTACATGCCATTCAAATTGATGGTACCGAATTGCCTGGATTTCCCATCACCTATTCTTCTCAGATTGACAAAGGCGTTGCCGTAGGCGACGTAGATGGCGATGGACAGCCGGAATTAGCATTTGATCTGGTCAATTCCAATTTTTATGTCATCGAAGTGGATGGCACAGTGTTAAGCGGCTTTCCTTACGATTTGCCCGCTCGCCTGGCCAATAAACCTGTTATTGCCAATGTAGAAGGCACTATCCATTATGTGCTTACGACAACCGGGAGAGACCTGATTATTCTGAGCAGTGCGGGCGTGGAAGAGTTAAATTACGATACGGTTGATCCGGTCAATGCCACTCCTTCCTTATGCGATGTTGATAATGATGGACAATTGGAAATTGCCTTTGGTACAGATAACAGTACCGGCAACTACGGCAAATTGTATCTGATGCATTTTAATGGCGATACAGTTGCGCCCTTTCCTATAACATTGGATGCTCCCATAAATACTTCGCCGGTTTTTGCTGACCTTGACGGCGATGGTCAGTTTGAGATCATGACCAGTACAGAAGGGGGTTACATCTATTGTTTCAGAGCCGATGGCAGCTATTACAAAAATTTCCCGGCCTATTTTTCGGGGGCACAAAATGGTTCTGGCTGCATTCGCGATATCGATCTGGATAATGATTTTGAAGTGATTGTTGGCGGAGCCAATGGCTTAAATGCCATAGATGTCCAGGAGACCAGGGGAACTCAGACCAATGTCTGGCAGGATTATCAGGCCAATACACAGCACACCAATTACTATTATTTCCCGGGCGCCAGTGCTATTGCTACAAAAGATCGGCCCTTGCCTAAAACCTTTTCTCTGGCTCAAAACTTCCCCAATCCGTTCAATCCGGTCACACAAATTACATTTTCGTTACCTGTGAGTGGTCAGGTGCGTGTGGAAATATTTAATATCCTGGGCCAGAAAGTTAGAACTCTGATCGATGAAATAAAACCAGCCGGCGTTTATCAGATCGATTGGGATGGCCGAAACGATGCTGGAGAGGTATTGAGTAACGGAGTTTACATTTATCGAATGCAGGTGGTTTCTCAGAAAACCGAAAAAAACTTTACTGCACAGAGAAAGATGGTATTCATGAAATAACAGCGCCTCAGTTTAAAAAAGATATTGACAGTTGTTGGAAAAGGGTCGCAGTTTGCGGCCCTTTACTGATTATTGAGTCCAAAGCCTGTTACTGACGTGGGAAAGCACAGAAGCTTTATTGAATTACGAATTATTTTGTGAAAGGACCGGTTGTGCCTGAGAGGTGGAAGCCTGTGCCGGCATGTCATTCTGAGTCCCCGATTTATCGGGGGAGGAAGAATCCCTTACACTTGCAGACAATTCGCAGGCGCAAGGTAACTCGAGCTTCAACTCGAGACGTTGTAAGGGCGAAGCATTTTTTGCAAAGTCTTTCTCAAGAGCGATTTTAACTTGTACACAAAGAGGTTGCGCTAATTGGAACAACCTTCAGGAAAATGCTTCGTCCTTACGCCTGAGAAAGATTTCTCCGCTCTTCACGTCGCTTTCGCTCAGCGCATCGGTCGAAATGACAATCAGTGAGGCTTCGTGCCGAGCGTCATTCCAAATCCCGATCCTCGGGAACAGGCCCGTCTGGCAGCACCAGCCTGACAGGCCCGCCCGTCTGGACGGCTGTCCAGCCGGACAGGTCTGGCCACCGGTTGGAGCGCAGCGTAAATCCCGATTTTCGGGGGCAGGCCAGTCTGGCAAGGCGCAGCCTGACAGGCTTGTCCGGCCAAAGGTTGGAGTGAAACGGAAATCCCGTTTTCTGGGACGGGCTATTCAACCATTCAACAATTCAACCATTGAACCATTCAACCAATCAACAATTCAACGGTTTTACTTCCTCACACAGCACAAAAATTTTGTAATCCCGTAGCGCGACTCTCCAGAGTCGCGTTGGCTCGATAGAGCCAATAAAAATAATGTGTAAGAACGGAATCGATTTTCTTTACTACACAGATTCTAAGGCAGCATAGCCGCAACCAAAATCAACCACAGAGAGTACAAAGATTTCGAAAAAAAAATGAAATTTATTGACATGAAAGGCGAAAACTCAGCAAAGCGGCACAATTTTCTCCCCCTTCCCTTTATTAAAAGAAGGGAAGGGGGCCGGGGGGTTAGGATCTTCATTACAAAAATTTTAGCACGCTAAAGCGTTTTATATTTTGAAGGAAGTATTCTAAGGCAGCAAAGCCGCACCCAAAAACTTCTTTGAATAATGACAGCCGGTACCTCGGAACCTTTTAACTATTACACTTATATACTCTTAACTTTACTCCCCTAACAGCAGAAGTCATTTCACGAATTAGCCCTCACCCCCTCGGTCCCCCTCTTCCAGAATAAAAATCTGTGAGAGAGGGAAGGCTTGTGTGTGAAGTTTACTTAATTGTCTGGCAGCATGACAGGCGCCCTTTGTGCCTTTTTTGGGCTCTCTGTGGTCTTTTTAAGGCTGCGGCTCTGCTGCCTTAGAATGATGATTAAACACTTTCGATTTAGGAGGTATCTCATTGTGCGTCACGCGTTACGCATTTACCAAACTTTTCGCACGCTAAAGATCCATATCTATTGAAGAAAATATTCTAACTTTAAAATGATTTTTGCATCAAATTAAAATTGTGGACATATTTTAAGCATTGAAAACAAATTAAAAACCCATCACTAAAATGATTAAATAAAAAAGCAAAGGAGGCACCATGAAATTAGCCGAGCAATTGAAATCTGCAGACTGGAAAAAAGAAAAACATGCGCCGGTCATTGAAGCCCCGGAAAAAGTTAAAGCAGGCGAAACCTTTGAAATTAAAGTCGGCCTGGGCAAAGAAATCGCCCATCCTAACACTACCGAACATCACATCAGCTGGATTTCCGTCTTCTTTAAACCCAAAGGCAGTAACTTTACGCATCAGGTAGGGCATTTTGAATTCTGGGGCCACGGCGAGAGCACCAGCGGTCCTAACAAAGGACCGGTGTACGCCCATCCTTCGGTCAGCGCTTCAGTAAGCTTAAATGAATCCGGAACTCTGTTTGCCATGGCCTTGTGCAACATCCATGGCTTGTGGGAAAGCAGCAAAGAGATTGAAGTAGCATAATTCTTGTGGCGGAGGGTTACCTCCGCCATTTTACGATGCACAAAACCAATTGACTAAAAGTAAGGAAAATTTTTCCTAAAGGTAATCTTTTTTCCCCTAAATGCTTCCACCCCTAAGATAGCCCCTTTACCGCAAACCTGGCAAAGCCTTAATTTACACGCGTTGCAGCGCAATCGACTTTCAATGCTTAGGCCTGGCATGGTATTTGTCTCCATCCCAGGCAACAAATGAACAGGAATTAACAGAAATGATTAGAAAGCAGAAGATTTTCATCGTTTTGATTGGCTTGTTGATCATGCTTCCACATCTGGGTCAGGCACAATCAGCCCTGCCCAAAGTGTCTATTGGAGTGGAGCAGAGCTCGAATCCAAATGATCTGGTACCTGCTTTGCAAATCATCTTCATGATCACCATTCTGAGTTTAGCGCCTTCTATCATCATTATGATGACCTCATTCACGCGCTTGGTGGTAGTCTTCCATTTTCTCCGTCAAAGCCTTTCCACGCAAACGGTTCCTTCCAATCAAATCCTGGTTGGACTGGCGCTCTTTCTGACCTTCTTTATCATGAAACCGGTCATCACCAAAATCAATAACGATGCGCTTCAGCCCTATTTAAATAAAGAAATTAATCAGCAGGAGATGTTTAAACGGGCTTCTGAACCATTAAAAAAATTTATGCTCAAACAGACAAAAGAAAAGGACATCCGTTTATTCATCCAGTTGAAAGGGGGACCTAAACCCCATAGTCCGGCGCAGATCGAGTTGACGACACTGATCCCGGCTTTTATCATCAGCGAATTAACGACCGCTTTTAAGATCGGTTTTTTGTTGTACCTGCCCATGTTGTTAATCGACATTGTGGTGGGTAGTGTGTTACTATCCATGGGCATGATGATGTTACCACCAATCATGATTTCAATGCCTTTTAAAATTTTATTGTTTGTGCTGGTGGATGGTTGGTATTTATTGGTAGAATCTTTAGTGCGAGGATTTTAAATGACTACTGATTTTGTGCTTTACATTGGCCGTCAGGCTTTGACCACGGCGTTTTACATTCTGCTGCCCATTCTGGGAGCCGGCATGATTGTCGGTTTATTGATCGGCATCTTTCAGGCTGCCACACAGATCAATGAAATGACCTTGACCTTCGTCCCTAAAATTGTCATTATGTTTCTGGTGGTTTTCTTCCTCATGCCCTGGATTTTAAACCTGTTGATGGATTTTACGATAGAAATGTTCAACTACATGATACTGGTGACGCAATAATATGTACGGGGTAATCGATAAAATAAGCCAGTTGACGCCACTGTATCTGCTGGTTTTTGGCAGGTTGTCTGCCATGCTGATGACCATGCCGCTGTTTTCCTTTGGCACGGTTAATGTGCGCGTACGCGTTTTATTGGCTTTTGTGCTGACCCTAATTGTCACCCCGCTTTTAAGTCAGCAAATAACCTACATGCCCCAACATTTATTGCAAATGATTCTGGATGTAGTGCGCGAAATCTTGATCGGTTTAATGGTTGGTTATGGCGCCCAGGTAATTTTTGAGGCCATTATGATTGCCGGCACCTATGTAGGATTTCAATTAGGTCTGGCCATCATGAACGTTATTGATCCCACCAGTCAGGAAAACATGCCCATCATTGGTAATTTTTGGGTAATGGTTATCTTAATGTTTTTGATCATCTCCAACACACACTACTTTCTGGTGGAAACACTATTTCTTAATTTCAAGATCATTAAACCAGCGGCGGCCAGCTTTCATGCTGCAGCCGGTCAGGCCGTCATCGAAAGCGGCAAGGTCATGTTTGACCTGGCCGTAAAATTTGCCACGCCGGTCATGATCTTTATTTTGCTGTTTGACGTGGCTATTTCGTTCATGGCCCGCGTCATGCCCCAGATGAATATTTTCTTTGTCAGTTTACCATTAAAAATTGCCTTTGGCATTTTTCTGTTGATCGTTTCATTAAATATCTTTCAGGGATTATTTGGTTACATAGTAACTCAAATGGAAGGCCTGGTAGGGCATATTATTAAAGGAATTTAAGCGATGGCAGACACAGCACAGGAAAAAACCGAACAACCTACCCCGCGGCGCCGTGAAGAGGCGCGGGAAAAGGGCAACGTCGCCAAAAGCGCGGAGCTGAACTCAGCGGTGGTGCTGTTTACAGGCATTCTATCCTTAAAGTTAACCCTGGCAGCTTACGGCCACCACATTGGGGATTACCTGATGGCGATCTATCAGGACGCTTCTACCATGGATTTAACCACGGACACCATGTCTTATCTCGCTTTGATGACTTTAAAAGTATTTGCCATGCTCACCTTACCGGTTATGGTAAGCATTATGATAGCCGGGGCAGCCATCAATTTTGTGCAGGTGGGCCCCTTACTCTCTTCCAAAGCCCTCAAACCGGATTTCAAAAAGATGAATCCTTTGAGCGGCATTAAAAAGATGGTTTCACCGAACGCCCTGGTCGAACTACTCAAAGGCAATCTGAAAATTGCGATTGTAGCCCTGGTTTCGTACATGGTTTTCGATAAGTATCTCGGTGAAATCAATAATTATGCCTATCTTTCGGTTGAGGAGCAGATTAATCTGCTGGGACTGTTATTTCTGGAATTAAGCGTCAAGGTCGGCATTGTGCTGTTGATTATGGCTCTGGCCGATTTTGGTTACCAGAAATATCAGTATGAAAAAGGCTTAAAGATGTCCAAGCAGGAAGTAAAAGAAGAAGCCAAGCAATACGAAGGTAATCCACGCGTTAAGAGCGCTATTCGTAGCAAGCAATTGCAGATGGCCCGCATGCGCATGATGAAAGAAGTTCCTGAAGCCACAGTTGTGGTAACCAACCCGACGCACATCGCCATTGCGCTCAAATATGAACCAAAAAGTAAACAGGATGCCCCGATTGTGGTGGCCAAGGGCAAACTGAAATTAGCCGAACGCATCAAGGAAATCGCCCGAAAACACGGGGTACCGGTTATCGAAAACAAACCTCTGGCCAGGGGCCTGTATGATGTCTGCGAAGTAGGCCAGGAGATTCCGGTGGCCTTTTACCAGGCTGTGGCCGAGGTGCTAAGTCGGGTTTACAATATGAACAAAAATAAATTACCAGAACTGGGAGAATTAAATGGCTGAGCAGAATAACAATTTTCTTCTAAAGCTCGCTTCCAATTCCAATTTGATGTTGACCGCCGGTATTGTGCTTATCATTGCGGTAATGATTTTACCCATGCCCAGCTTTTTGCTGGACACGTTACTGGTCATGAATATTTCGGCAGCTTTGTTGGTCTTGTTTGTCACCCTGTTCATCTTACGGCCCATGGACTTTTCGGTATTTCCGGGATTGCTGCTTATCTTAACACTGTTTCGGCTTTCGCTGAATATTGCATCCACGCGGCTTATTCTTAGCAGAGGCTATGCCGGCGAGATTATTGCCTCGTTTGGTTCGTTTGTGGTTCAGGGAAACTACGTAGTGGGCATGGTCATCTTTCTGATTCTGGTCATCATCAACTTTGTGGTTATCACCAAAGGGGCCAATCGCATTGCCGAAGTATCTGCGCGTTTTACCCTGGACGCCATGCCAGGTAAACAGATGTCCATTGACGCCGATCTGAACGCCGGTTTAATCGATGATGTGGAAGCGCAGCGCCGGCGCCAGGAAATTTCCCAGGAAGCCGATTTTTACGGTGCTATGGATGGCGCCAGTAAATTTGTGCGCGGTGATGCCATTGCCGGCCTGTTGATTACCCTAATAAACCTGATCGGAGGTTTGTTAATCGGAGCTTTGCAACGCGGACTCTCATTGAGCGAAGCGGCTTCTACCTATTCTCTGTTAACCGTGGGCGATGGATTGGTCGCTCAAATTCCGGCTCTGCTCATCTCCGTGGCCTCCGGTATTGTCATTACGCGCGCTTCCTCCAGCTCCAATATGGGCGATCAGTTAACCAGCCAGTTAGTGGCCCAACCGCGGGCCATTTATTCTTCGGCCGGTGTGGCCTTTTTGATGGGCATCATGCCCGGCATGCCTCTCATTCCCTTTACCGTGGTCTCTCTGATCATGGCCGGCATTGCCCGACAGATTCAGCTATTCCATCAACGGGAAGAGGAAGCCAAACAACTGGCTGAAGAAGAAGTGGAAGCGATTGAAGAACCGGAACGCATTGAAGAATTTTTACATCCGGATCCCTTCGAAATTGAATTGGGTTATGGACTTATTCCTCTGGTCGATGCCAGTCAGGGAGGCAATTTGCTCAAACGAATCAGTACCATTCGCAAAAGTCTGGCCATTGAATTGGGCATTCTGGTGCCTCCCATTCGCATCAGAGACAACATTCAGTTAAACGCCAATGAGTACATTTTTAAAATTTATGGCGTTAAGGTGGCCAGCGGGCAGGTGATGCTCGACCGCTACATGGTTGTCAATCCGGACAAATCCTTACAATTACGGGGCATCGAAATGGAAGAACCGACCTTTGGTCTGCCGGCTTTGTGGGTCAATGAAGAAGAGCGCGAACGGGCGGAAATTGCGGGCAACACCGTTGTGGAGGCGCCGGCCGTCATTGCCACGCATCTGATGGAAGTGTTACGCAACAATGCTTTTAAATTACTCGATCGGCAGGAAACGCAGCGCATGCTCGACCATCTGAAAGAGACGCACGGCGCCCTGGTAGAAGGCCTGGTGCCCGATGTCGTCTCTTTAGGCACTATCCGTTCCATTCTTAAAAACTTGTTGCGCGAGCGCATTCCCATCCGCAATCTGGTTACCATTTTAGAGACCATCGCAGACTACGCGCCCTTTTCTAAAGATGCCGATGTGCTGACCGAATATGTGAGATCAGCTCTGGCCGAGACAATTACAGAAATCCTGAAAGTGGAAGAAGGCTATGTGGCCGTGGCTTTACTCGAACCCAAACTGGAAGATCACATTCTGTCGGTTATCCGAGAAGGAGGCGCGCATTTGCAGAATCTGGGATTTACTCCACAGCAAGTGAATAATCTCTTTGAAGATATCGCCAACAAAATTGAAGACATGTCTAATCTGGGCGTGCAACCCACGCTGCTGGTTTCTCCGCAAATCCGGCGGGCCGTACGTAAATTTACCGAAACCATTTTTCCCAATTTGTTTGTGGTAGCCTATTCTGAGCTTACTGCAGACACCGAAGTTAAGTCAGTTGGAACAGTGAGATATCCCAATGAAGGTTAAGTATTACACAGGAAGCAGTCTGGCCGAAGCCATTACCAAGGCCAAACAGGAACATGGCAGTGACATCATTTTACTGGATTCCAAGGAGATCCAGAACACGCTGGACGGACAAAAGATTGTCCAGGTTTCCATCTCAGTGGATGACCATAATGGCCAGGTAAAAGATTGGAAACCGCCGGTCATGGACAAAAAGACCAAACAATTAAAACCTTCGCAGGTGGAAACCAGAGAAGACTTTAATTCCGTCATTGCCAACATACTTTCCCGTAAACCAAAATCGCTGGAACAGGAGAAAAAGATTCTGGATGAACTGGCCGAATTAAAAGAACAGATCAACAAGCTGCAACAGGCCAGTTTCAGCGAGTAGCTGCCTTTGCCTGAAAACTACGAACAAATTTTGCTCGGCTTGCAGGAAAAAGGATTTGCGTCCAAAATGGCCGAGGCATTGATCAAACGGGTGTATCAGCTCATCCCTAAAGGGCCCAAAGCTTCTAAACGGGAGATTATTTACGGGCTGAAAAAAGAGCTGCGCCAGAAATTGCGATTTTTTGATTTAAGCACCTTAAAATCGCAAAAAACCCAGAAAGTGATTATGATGGTTGGCCCAACCGGTACAGGTAAAACCACCATGGCTATGAAATTAGCAGCCCACCCCAAAATCCTGGCCAATCGGGAAGTGGCCATCGTTTCCACGGATCCCTATGGCCCCTCGGAAGCTCTAAAAGCCTTTTCCAGGATGAGCGGGGTTACAGTCCTTGAGAAAAAACGGCATGATGAGTTAACGCCCCTGTTACGCAAGTTGCAGGAATACGATGTGGTCATTGTAGATGTGGCGGGCAACAGCCCGTTCACGCCCAATTTTGTCAAAAAGATGGAAGAATACGTTAAACTCGTTAAACCGGATGAAATCTTCTTTGTGGCTCCGTTGAATATGGACCTGGATGATCTGTTCTCGGCCGCTTCGGTGTACATGCTGCTCAAACCTACAGGGCTGATCTTAACCAAGGTTGATGAATCGGCGAGGATTGGGAAATTTTTTACTTTAATGGATGAACTTGAGCTTCCGGTGGTTGCTTTTGGCGATGGCAAACGCATCTTTATTGATATTGCCCTGCCGGAAGAGAGCTACATTTTCGAAAAAGTCTTTGAGGGGCTTGCATGATTACTAAACTCAAACCAGGATTTGATGGCACAATTCAGGTAAGGAGAAACACAAAGCGCCAGAGTCAAATTATCGCCATTACCAGCGGTAAAGGGGGCGTGGGAAAGACGACCATTGCGGTCAACATGGCCATTGCCTGGCAGCAATTGGGTAAAAAAGTGCTGCTGATCGATGCCGACCTGCATCTGGGCAATGTGGATCTGAATTTAGGCCTGCGTACTGAAAAGACCATTGCCGATGTCGTCAAGCACGATCTGCCGTTGAATGAGGTCATTGTCCGCACGCCCATGAAGATCGATCTGCTGCCAGCTTCTACGGCCTCTCTGGACCTGATTGAGAGCGAAACCGAGGTTTTGGGAACCCTGGCTAAAAAGTTCAAAAGATTTGAGAACCATTACGATTATATCATCGTCGATACAGGAGCTGGCATTGCACTGAACGTGCTTTCATTTCTTTTAGGAGCGGATAAAGTGAGTGTGGTCATCACGCCGGACCCGGCTTCTATTACCGATGCTTATGCTGTAATCAAAGTGGTTAAAACCGTGAATAAAGATCTGCCGATTTATCTGATCGGTAATATGGTGAATCATAACGATGAAGGCGATATTTTATTCAAGAAAATGAACGTAATGGCCCATAAATTTTTAAATAGCCAGATTTTTTACGGGGGTTCCTTATTGAAGGACGACATAATTTCCCGCTCCGTTAAAAAACAAAAACCGTTCATCCTTGAACACCCTAACGGCCTGGCAGCCAATGCCATCCGGGCCATGATCCGCCGATTGATGCCTGCTCTGGCTCAAAATGGACTGGGCGGTAAAAATATTTTTGAACGTGTGTTAGAAACCAAAAATACTCAGGTAGAATGGAACCGTTGAGAAAATTCATTTTGAGAATCGCCAGTTTAGCTGCTGTGATTACCTTTGTCAGCTGCGCACTGAACGGCATTACCCTGGTAACCAGCCTGTTCCGCAGCGCGGTTGTCTATTTGCTAACCATATTGCTGGCAGTGGTTATGCTGAATATCTTGCGCTGGGGCGTGTGGGCTACCTCTCCGCCCCATAATCTGCCTCAAAAACAGGAAGAAGAGGAAGCAACAAAAGAGAAGAGTGAATGATGCAAACAACGCTTACCAACCTCAAGGAAGCAGGAGAAGCCCTGGTCAATGAATATGTGACCACAAGAAACGAACGCCTGAAAGGCAAAATAGTTGAACATTACGCCCCCCTGATTAAAAACATCGTAGGGCGGTACAATCTGCATTATTCTACCACCCTGAGCACAGAAGACCTTTACCAGTACGGCATTCTGGGGCTGCTGAAAGCGCTGGAACGGTTTAAACCCAATGGTGTGCCCTTCCATACCTTTGCTTACAAACGCATCTATGGCGAAGTGGTGGATGCCCTGCGGCGCGAGGGCATGATCGGGCGGGACAAATACGAAAAGGTACGTAACCTGGAAAAGACCATCAAAAAATTGACCGCATCGCTGGGCCGCGAGCCGGCGGTGCAGGAAATCTGCAAGGCCATGGATATTGAAGAAAAAACCTATTACGATATTCTCAACACTTCACTGTTGGTTTACACCACATCGCTCAATACCAAAATCAGCGACGATGAAGGCGATTTTATTTACAAAATTGATACCCTGAGCGATGAAAGCGCTCTCAGTCCGGAAGAGGAAATCGAACAGCAGGACCTGAAACGGCGGCTCAAAGAAATCATCATGAATGAGTTGACGGATCGCGAAAAGATCATCCTTGCCCTGTACTTCTATGAAGAATTAACTCTGGCCGATATTCGCAAGGTGGTCAATTTAACCGAGGCCCGAATTTCACAGATTTTGAACAAAACGCTGGTTCAAATTCGCGTTAAATTACTTAAATAGGTTAATGACTTGAAGAGGAAAGTTCAGGTAAGGTGGCGCAACATTTTAAACGACTGGTGATCATCGAAGGCGATTTACAGGCCTTACGCAAAAAGCTTCAAAAGGGCAGTGTGCTCAAAGGCCGCATCGTTTGTCATTTAGCCGAAAATCGCTACCTGTTGCGCCTTTTTGGGCAAAACCTGGTCATGCAGTCGAAGCTCAAATTCCAGCCCACCCAACAGGTTTACTTTAAATGCCTGGCTGTGCAACCTAAAATCCAGTTGCGCGTGTTTGACCCGCGAAACGGACTTATGGTTTCCAGGAGGTCCAGATCCATGAACATCGTTGTCTAAGGAATGGAGTGCAATTTAATGAGTCAAACAGATCAAAAAGCCATTTTACGGGACTACCAGACAACCATCACCATTCTCGAACATCTCTCTGACGCGCTTTTTATTTTAATGCCTGATGGAACCATTCAATATGCCAATCGGGTAGCCTGCGACCTGTTGGCGATCCGTCTGCCTGAAATATTGAACAAAAACCTCAATGCTTTTCTGGAACCGCCGTTTCCCTTTCTGGAAAATGAAAAGACCTTTCTGGAGCAAATCTATCAGAACGGTGTGTTGGAATTGGAAAGCACCTTAAAAAATGGCCCTTATGCCACACCGGTAGTGATCAGTTTTGGCTTTGTACGCAATGCGCAGGACGAGGTCGATTACATTATTGCCAACGCGCATGATATCAGCCAGCGGAAAAATCTGGAAAAAGAGTTGTACCAGCAGCAGCTTTATGCCCAATCCCGGCATCAGTACAGGGAATTGGGCGAGCTGGCCATAAACATCGTTCACCGTCTGAGTCAGCCCATTACCTCCATTCAGCTCATAATAGACATGCTACTAAAAAAAACGCAAAACGACCAGATGGAACGAACATTTTTTGAGAAGCATTTTCAACAGATCAGCGGACTGCTGAACCAAATGAACGAAGTTATTTCCAATGTTAGAAATTTTGCCTTCATGACCGAAGAAGAGCATCTCAAACCGGTCGATCTTTTTTCAGGCATTCAGGATGCCATTCAGCATTTGCATTATGAAATCACTGAAAACGATCTGGAAATTTTTATCAACAAAGACAAAGTCCTTCCTTCCATCTTCAGCGATCCATTGAACATTCAGCAGACCTTCAGCACGTTGCTGCGCTTTTTTCTCGCACGTTCTCTAAAAGGGAAACGGGCGCTGAACATCGATTTAATCAACGCCGATGACCGGTGGGTGAACGTACGATTCAGCAATGCACAATCACAATCTGCTCAACTGTCCGCTTCCGGGCCATTGAAATCGGATTTTAATCTGGCCGTGGTGCAATTGATGGTTACCTCCTGCGGAGGTGATTTTAAACATCTGCAAAATGAAGCCGGCGAACACATTTTTGTGTTGCGCTTTCCAGCCGCCGCCACGGACGACCGTCAACAACTCCTGAATATGATCGATTTAATGCACCACTAAAACAGGTAATTTTTTCCTCTCAAAAAGCAATTCCTTCCTTTCCCCTCATGCTATACTGATTACCGTGTTAAGGGCACTTTTTGTCATAGTGAAGTAGAAAAGCATTTAAAGTATTTAAAAACAATGAAATAAAGTGATTAAGAATCTCGCTTTTATTGGGCTGGCACCACCGTTGGTTAAGTTGGCATTGCATTTGCAAATAGTGCTAAAAAAAGAAGAGAGAGAGGCGACCATGAAGCTAAACATGACATCCATGAAACAAGCCATGCTTGGCCAGTTGCAATTGAATGAGGTGATCGCCAACAATCTGGCCAATATCAACACGCGCGGTTTTAAAAAGGATTTAATTTTTTTTGAGATGCTGCATAAGGATGATGATAACAGTAAAGCGCGCCAGGCTACAGACTTTGCCCAGGGCGCATTGACTGAAACCAATAATCCGCTCGACGTTGCCCTTTCCGGACGTGGCTTTTTCACCATTCAAACCGAGAACGGCATTGCTTTTACGCGCGATGGCCATTTTAAATTGGACGGCGATGGCGTGTTGCGCACTCAGCAGGGGCAGGCTGTTCTTGGCGAAGGCGGAGAGATTGTGTTGGTCGATGATGATTTGAAACCTGAGCAAATTACCATTACGCGCAGTGGAGAGATTTATCTTGGCGACGTGTACATCGATCGGCTGGCTATTAAAGATTTTGACGATTACAGTAAGTTACAAAAACGGGGAGAGAATATGTTTGTGGCGGATCAGTCTGTAGAAGCCAGAGAGTTGAGAGAGCCGGAGGTGCATCAAGGTTTTCTGGAAGAGGCCAATATTAATCCGGCCGAAGAAATGATCCAGTTAATAGAAGTGCAGCGGCAGTTTGAGAGTATTCAGCGCATGGTGCGCACCCTGGACGAGACCTTTCACAAAGCGGCTGCCGAAGTCGGAAAATATTATTAAAGGAGGTTGAGGGATGTTACGGGCTTTAAAAACCGCAGCCCTGGGAATGACAGCCCAGCAATTAAATGTCGATGTGATCGCCAATAACCTGGCCAATGTAAACACCACAGGCTTTAAGAAGAGTACCATTGAATTTCAGGATTTGCTTTACGAAAACCTGCAATTAGGCGATCGGGACGCCCGCAAAGGACGTGAAAATCCCGTAAAATTACAGATCGGCCTGGGAAGCCGGCCTGTGAGTACTTTTCGTTCCTTTACCAGAGGCGATGTGGTGCAAACCGGCAATTCCCTGGATCTGGCCATTAACGGTCGCGGCTTTTTTCAGGTGGAACTCTCAGATGGGAATTACGCCTACACGCGGGATGGCTCCTTCAAAATCAATGCAGAGGGTTACCTGGTGACCAGCAGCGGCCTGAAAGTGGTTCCGGAAATTGCCATTCCGGAAAATGTCAGCAGCATCCAAATCAGTGAAAACGGAATCGTTACGGTCATGATCGATGGGGAGACCGAACCCCAGGAGATCGGTCAGATTGAGCTGGTCACCTTCATGAATCCGGCTGGTTTGCTGGCACGTGGCGGAAATCTGTTTTCTGTCACGGAAGCTTCGGGCGAACCCATTTTTGGCTTGCCCAATGAACAGGGATTTGGCGGTCTGATGCAAGGCTATCTGGAAAAATCAAATGTGGACGTGGCCCAGGAGATGATTAATCTGATTGTGGCTCAGAGGGCTTACGAGATCAATTCCAAGGCTGTAAAAACAGCCGATGAACTACTTTCCATGATTAATAATCTGAAGAGGTAAGGAAGGTGAGGGCAGTACAAAAAGCGGTTTTGCTGGCATTCGTGGTATTGTTATTGCAGGCGCCCATTCAGGCCAGGGACAATTTGCAAGCGTTAATTAAGGAGAAAATCCAGCAATTTTACGTGCAACGGTTGTCCGTTTCGGCCGAGGATTTACGCCTTACGTTTACACGCTTGCCCAAACTTACAGCTTTGAAAGATCAGGCGCTCACCATTGAATGTCGTTCTCAGTCCAATGTCCTGCGTCTGGGGCGTCAGTCCATCTGGGTGCTTTTCATTAAAAAGCAGAAGATCATCTTAAAATCGCCGGTCACGGTGGATGTCGCTGTGCGCAAAAAGGTCTTTTTAACGCGCCAGAGTATTGGCTACCGCCAGAGGATTGAGCCCCATCAGGTGCAACAGGAAAAGGTGTGGATTCGCGATATTGAGGTTTATGAGCGGGCCATTACCAGCGAAGAACAATTGGTCTTTAAAGAGAGTACGCATTTCATTCCGCGGGGCAAAATTCTGCTTAATAGCGATTTGCAGGAGCCCACGGTGATCAAACCCGGTGACGAGGTTGAAATTTATGTGCGGGCTGGCGGCCTGGTGCTTAAAACCAGAGGTATTGCCTGTTCTGCCGGCAGTGTGGGCGATATGGTTTCGGTAAAAAATACCATGACCGGCAAAAATTTAAAAGGCAAAGTCACCTCGCCAGGCGTTGTTTTCATTAACCAATCGAGGTCATTATGAGAGTCATTGTCTTTATGTTAGCTTTTGTGTCATTTACACTGGCTCAGGCCATACCATCCCTGTACAGCGATATCAAGGCGCATCAGGTTGGCGATGTGTTGTCTGTCATTATTGTAGAAAAGGCCAATGCCAGCCGTCAATCCAAAAGCGATAGCAAATTAAATTCCGAAATAGGTATGGGCGCCAAATCCTCCGGAAATGTTGCCGACTTTTTGCCCGTTTTTGGCGGTTCGGGCTCGTTTTCTTCCAAACATTCCGGCGAAGATGGTACGGCGCAATCCGACCGGTTAACCGGCCGGATTTCTGTACGCATTGTGGAGCAGACAGAGAACGGTATGTTCAAAATCAAAGGCGAACGGAAATTGAATGTCAATGGCGAAGAAAATTTAATGCAGTTGCAGGGCTATGTTCGTCCCCGGGACATTACCTTCAGCAATACGGTGTATTCTTACAATATCGCCGATGCGCAAATTACCTACCGTAAAAGCGGTCTTGGTCAAAAATTTTTAAAAACCAGAACGGTTGTTAAAGCGCTTAGCTTTGCACTGGCCGGCTTAATGGTGGCAGCCAGCACAGGTTATTTTGTATTTAAATGAGGTCAGACCCCGATGAAATTAAAATCCAGTGTGTGCGCATGGTTAATCGTAGTGTTGCTTTTCTCAGCCGTCAGAGCTCAGGTGCGCATTAAAGATGTGGTAACCATCGAAAACGGGCATCGCCTTTCTCTGATCGGTTACGGCCTGGTGGTTGGCCTCGCTGGTACGGGCGACCGACCGGCCAGTCGTAGAGGAGCGATCTTTACCGTGCAATCCATCAGCAACATGCTGGAACGCTTTGGCATTACCATACACCGCGAAGAGCTGCGAACACGTAATGTGGCCGCGGTGATGGTCACGGCTCAGATTCCACCTTTTAGCCATGTGGGCGCGCGATTCGACGTGGTTGTTTCCTCGTTGGGCGATGCTACCAGTCTGGAAGGCGGCGTGTTGTTGATGACGCCCTTGCGCGATGGCGCAGGAAATGTGTATGCCATGGCGCAGGGACCGCTTTCGGTTGGGGGCTTTAATGTGGAAACCAGTTCCGGTGAACGTCTCAAAAAGAATCACTCCCTGGTGGGGCGCATCCCGGATGGCGGCTATTTGCAGGTTGAGCCGCCCAATCAGAATATCGATTTAAGTAAACCCATCGGCCTGCACTTAAATGAACCGGATTTTGTTACAGCGCGAAGAATCGCACAAAAAATTAATCAGGCTTTCCAGACGGTCAATGCAGAAAAAGAACTGGCACAGCCTGTGAGCCCGGGTCTGGTGCAATTGTCCTTTCCCGATTCGTTGCAAAGCCCGGCTCAGGCTGTGAGTTACATTGCGCAGATTGAAACCCTGATGGTCAACGTGGACGTGGAAGCGCGCGTGGTTATTAACGAACGCACGGGCACCATTGTGGCCGGGGGCAATGTGCGCATTGACGAGGTGATGATCTCGCACGGAAATTTAACCATCCACACCATGAGTTCTCCGGTAATTTCGCAACCTGCGCCGTTTAGTCGTGTGGGCCGTACGGTGGTAACGCGTATTACCCAGACTTCCGCAGAAGAGAGCGAAGCCAAAACCGCGGTCATTCAAAAAACAACGACAGTAAGCGAGCTGGCCAGTGCGTTGAATACGCTGGGCTTAAAACCGCGCGACATCATTGCTATTTTTCAGGCCATTAAAGAGGCCGGCGCCTTAAAAGCAAAACTGATTATTAATTAGGAGCGCTGTCATGGAAGTCGTTACATTGCAAACAAACCCAGGGCCAAAAGTTAAAGAGCCTGAAAAACCAACGACCAACAAAAAAGAAGAGGTGAAACTGCGCTCCAGCGCCAAACAGTTGGAAGGGTTGTTTTTAACGTTTGTTTTGAAAGCCATGGAAAAAACCATTCCCAAATTCGACAATAAGACCAGTTCCAATAATCTGGTTTCCATGATGTTCAGCAGCGTAATGGGCGAAGACCTGGCCAAACGAGGGGGAGTCGGCCTGGCTGATTTCATTTATCAGCACATGAAAAGTGATGATGCCAGGATCGCTTTACCGACCCAACAGTGGATTGAAAATTTACCAGATAAAATCATTTCAAGGAGGAACAATGGATCGTTCGAACATTTTCAGCCCAGAATCGACAAAAAATAAATTGTTCCAGCTCTTGCTGGAGGAAATCCATGCCTACAGTTACCTGGCAGAGACGGTGAAGCAGAAGCAGGAAGCGATCATTCACAACAAATTTGCTGAAATGGAAAATTTGACCGGCATTGAACGCCTGTTGGTAAAAAAGGCGGAGTTGATGCTGAAAACCAGAGAGAGTTATCTCAAAAAATTGCTGGGCAATGTAGACACGGATTTGCCTCTGCAGCTCAATTCCTACATCGAAACATTACCGGTTGAAGAACAGGCCCGCTGGCGCAGTTTACAACAACGCATTGCGCGTACAGTGGACAAAATCCGCCATATTAATCTGGAAAATCACCAACTGGTACAGGCTTCACTCAACTACGTACGCGGGGTGATTGATATGCTCTACGCCATGGATGAAGAATCCGTGCTTTACAGCAGTAATGGCCAGGAGCAGAAAGCGCCCGTCTCAAAACAGGTGGTAAATTACAATGTTTAAAAGGTGATGCCATGAGTATTTCCAGTATTTTAGAAATTGGTAAACGTTCTTTACTGGCCTATCAGTCTGCCGTAAGGACCACCAGCGATAATATTTCCAATGTAAATAACGAATATTATCGCCGCAGGCGTGTAAATTTCGATCTGCTTAATGCCGGTTACAGCCGTCTTGGATTGAATGTAAACGATGCCATCCGCCTACGGCAGCGCTTTGCCGAATACCAGATTTACTCCGAAAATCAACTTTTAGGCAAATACCAGAATACGCATCGGCTGCTTTCCCAGGTAGAGGTCATGTTTAACGAAGGGAGTGAAGCCGGTCTGTCCACGGTGATCAGTAATTTCTTCAGCGCCTGGAACGATCTGGCCAAAAACCCGGAAAGCGATGCGGCTCGCAATCTGGTGTTAGACAAAGCGATGGTATTATCGGATACTTTTGCCCGTATCGATGGCGATCTGCAGCACATTAAAGATCAGGTTCTCCCCGAAGCACAATTGACCATCGATGATATCAATAAAAAATTGAATTTAATCCACAAAATCAATCAACAAATCCGGAAGCAAGCTAATGCCGATTTACTCGATCAAAGAGACCGCATTCTGGATGAACTTTCCACGCAACTTAATATTCAGCTAAAAGAAAAAGACAATGGCGAAATTAACATCTATTCTGACGGGATTCTGCTTGTTTCTCATGACGTTATGAACGAACTGAAGGCCGTGGCGGTAAATGAAGACAGACAATCAAAGATTCAAGTCCAGCTCAAGAAAAATGGATATCAGCTGAAGATTGACAACGGTCAGTTAGGTGGATTATTGGAATTCTACAACGAAGTCTTACCGGAATACAAAGAAAAACTGGACACCCTGGCCCGGACATTAGCCAGTAAGGTGAATGAACTTCACCGCCAGGGAGAAAATCTGGAGGGCATCAGCGGACTCGATTTTTTTGCCCCGGATATTACCGGCATCTCCAACTTTAAGGTGAATCAGGTCATTGTGGAAAACAGCGGGCTGATTGCCAGCAAACCGATTGGCGGAGAAGTGGGCGATGGCAGTATTGCCCAGCAGATCAGCGATCTGCAATTCGCCTCCATTTTTAGCGAAGGCACAACCAATGACTACTACCAAACCTTTTTAACAGGCATCGGTGAACGTGTACAGGAAGCGGAATTTCAGGGCAATAGCCAGGAAATGATCGTGCAGCAATTAAAAAATCAACGTGATGCCGTGACCGGTGTTTCCATGGACGAAGAGATGACGCACATGGTGCAGTTTCAGCAGGCCTACGAAGCGGCCGCCAAGGTTATTACCACCGTAAATGAAATGATGACCACCGTCATGCAAATGGTTTAAAATTGAGGAATAAAGGATGCGCATCACACAATCCATGTTTTTACGCAATACCATGCAGCGCCTGTTCAAAAGCAGGGGCCAGCTGTTGCAAACTCAGGAACGCATCGCCACGCAGAAAAAGATTAAGCATCCTTCTGACAATCCTGTGGCTTACTCACGCGTTCAAAGATTACATGAGGCTCTGCGCCAGAATAAACTCTTTTTGCAAAACATAGAAGAGTCGGAAGGCTGGTTGAATAACACATCCAATTTACTGGAGCAAGTCTATCAGAATTTAGTCGATGCGCGGATTGAGGCCAGCAAAGGTACCGACGCGGTTGCTACCACTCAGTTGAGAGCTTCGCTGGCCGATCAATTGCAGGGCACCCTGGATGAGATGGTTACCATTTTAAATTCTACCTATCTGGGAAAAAACGTTTTTGCCGGAACCATGACCAAAGACATCACCCCTTTTCAAAAAGATGGGTTGGATGTTACTTACCAGGGGAATGACCAGAGCATTAAGCGCAAAATTTCCAAACGCAACGACTTCACAATTAATGTGCCTGGCGATCAAATCATGGACAGCGGCCTATTTGATGCCATGAAGCAAACCATCGAAGCGCTGCGCAATGATGATGTGGACGCTCTGAATTCCGCCCTGGAAAATATGAAAAGCGCGGAAAAAAAGTTGCTCAATCTCAGCACGGTGTATGGTTCAAAGATCGACAAATTACAGCTAATCAAAAATCGTTTGACCAGGACCAATGAAAATTTCCGAAAATTCATTTCTCAGGAAGAAGACGCTGTACTCGAGGAAGAGGTTATTCAATTAAAGTCCGAAGAAATCGCCTACCAGGCCGCTCTGCAATCGACCAGTCAAATTATGGAGCTGAGCCTGATGAAATTTTTGTAAGGATGAGCCATGATCGAAGAAGTAGTGTTTAAAACCTGCAAAATGTGTGGTAAAAACTGGTTTACGCGAGATCAATTCTGGAAAGATCCCCATATTCTTTTACTCGGTTACCAGGCGCATTTTGCTGACCCGGAAAAAGGGCTGTTGTTATTTGAGCACCATGAACAGGGTTGCGGCACAACCATTGCCGTACGTGTTCGGGATTTTAACGATCTTTTTACCGGAATCAGATATCCGGATTTAAAACTGAATTCTGAGGAATGTCCGCGCTATTGTCTGGATGAAAAAAATTTTAAAAGATGCCGGAACCAGTGTAGCATGGCTTTTGCCCGGGAAATTGTCCATTCTATTCAGAGCGGTAAAAGTCATGTTGGCGCGGTTTAGTTCTTTTGAGGAGAAGACAATCCATACACAAATGTAATCAATGGATTAGCATAAGGAGAAAATTATGGTTGTGGTCATTGGAGGAATGCATCGTTCAGGAACATCGCTTTTGGCGCGCATGCTCAATGTGCTCGGACTTGATCTGGGGCCAGAGGAAAAACTCATGCCTGCCGGGCAGGATAATTCGGAAGGCTTCTGGGAACACCTTGATTTCGTTAAGTTGAACGATGCATTACTGGAACACTTTGGCGGAGCCTGGGACTTTGTACCTTCATGGCCGGAAAATTGGAGCCAGGCACCGGAAATCCAGGAATATTTTGATCAGGCCGAACGAATCATTTTGCCTTTTGAAAACAAACCCCTGTGGGGCTGGAAAGACCCGCGCAATTCATTGACCTGGCCTTTCTGGAAAAGACGGTTACCCGAGGCTAGATTTATTCTGACCATCCGCCATCCCCTCGAAGTGGCCCGTAGCCTGCACGAAAGAAACTTTTTTTCCATCCCACATGCGCTTTATTTGTGGGAACAGTACAATGCGCCCTGGGCGCAGGCAACAGAGAACGAGGATATTTTGGTCGTGCATTATGAAGCGCTTTTGTCCCATCCGGAAAGCCAGCTGCAGCGCATTGTCCGTTGGCTGAACCTTGATCTTTCCTCTGAAAACATTGAAGCCGCTGTCTCCGTTGTAAAACCGGAATTGAAACACCATCGAGCCAATCAGGTTCTCTACGATCTCGAAGCCAAACAACCATCCGTACTGGAGTTGTACCGTCGGTTGTGTAAGCTGTCAGAACATGAACCGCAACTGTTGAACGCATCAGATTTAAGATCACAGCAAAAAGAGCAGATAACTCTGCGCTACAAAAACTGGTACACCGAATATTGTCCGGACCCTATTTTTGTGATCGGCTGTCATCGTTCAGGTGTCAGCGTTTTAGCTCATTCCTTAGCCAAACATTCACAAAACTGGATTGGGGAAACATCAGATTTTATGGCGCCCATCGCCAGTCAGGCCAGAGAAGCCTACCGACTGGGTACGCAACGCGGAGAACGACACTGGCTAACGGCCCAAAAAGTGGACCTTGATGAATTTATGTTTTATCTGGGCCTGGGGATTAATGCGCTTTACACCAGGCGCACAAACGAAAAACGCTGGATTGAACAGACGCCAGAGTACACTCTGCATGCCCTGGATTTAGCCCAGATGTTCCCTGATGCCCATTTCCTGCACATCATTCGCGACGGACGTGATGTTGTACACTCTATGTTAAACAGCGGCTTTGATACGCCCTGGGCTAAAGATTTTAAAACGGCCTGTCAAACATGGGTACGTTTTGTTACGGCCGGATTACAACTCGAAAAGGAACGTCCCCATCAGGCCCTGAGAGTGTATTATGAGTGGCTCAAAAAGCAACCAGAAGAACAGTTTAAGCACTTG
Organism: Caldithrix sp.; assembly: GCF_056497305.1. Taxonomy (NCBI): domain Bacteria; kingdom Pseudomonadati; phylum Calditrichota; class Calditrichia; order Calditrichales; family Calditrichaceae; genus Caldithrix; species Caldithrix sp. The sequence continues at coordinate 55,136 of NZ_JBSMDE010000060.1, forward strand.
ACTCAAAAACTTCACCTGCCCTACGAAGAAGCGTTGAGTGAAATGTTTGCCGATGGCGGAATGATTAATTCTTCGTTTTCTAAAAAAGGGAAACTTACCTGGCAAAAAAGCTGGTCGCGAAAAGAACGGGAACTTTTTCATTCCATTGCCGGTCCATTGTTAATGGCCCTGGGGTATGAATCAAATGAAGGCTGGATCGATCAACCTTCGACAGGCAACTTACCTCCAGTTGATCTTACAGCGGACAAGGTTTTGGAACAGGTTAAATTACAAAAACCGCCGGCGACTTCTACGCGCACTCAGGTTCTTGCATCCCAAAAGGAAAAAGAGGCCCGGCCCCTGGTCTCCATTGTAATCCCTTTGTACAACAAGCTGGAGTTGACGCACCAGTGTTTAAAATCGATTTTAACCCATACACATTATCCAAATTTTGAAATTATTTTTGTGGATAACCATTCGACCGATGAGACGCCCGATTATTTAAGAAAACTAAAGGTGCCCAATGTAAAAATCGTGATCAATGAACAAAACTTGGGTTTTGTGGGCGGATGCAATAAAGGGGCGGAACAGGCCGAAGGGGAATTCATCCTGTTCCTGAATAATGACACCCAGGTACAGCCAGGCTGGCTGGAAGCGCTGGTGATGACCATGCAACAGCGGCCCGACTGTGGCATTGTGGGCAGCAAACTGGTTTACCCCGATGGTAAACTGCAGGAAGCTGGAGGTATCATCTTTTCTGATGGACAGGGCTGGAATTATGGCCGAGGCATGAACCCGGATGATCCACGATTTAATTTTGTGCGTGAAGTGGATTATGTGTCCGGCGCATCTTTAATGATCCGCAAAGATTTGTGGCAGAAAATAGGCGGTTTTGATACGCGCTACAGCCCGGCCTATTACGAAGACACCGATCTGTGTTTTAGCGCTCGCGAACACGGCTTTAAAGTACTTTATCAGCCCAAAAGCGTGGTCGTCCATTTCGAAGGTCAAACAGCCGGGCAGGACATCAATCAAGGTTTCAAGAAATATCAGCAGATTAACCATCAAAAGTTTGTGCAAAAATGGCAAAGACAATTAAAATCTCAATACAAAAACAATCCCAATCTTGTCCCCAAGGCTTCGCAACGTAATGTAGGCGCGCGCATCTTAATCAGCGATCCCTTCTTACCCATGTGGGACCGCGCTTCCGGTTCGTTGCGCCTCTTTAACTACATTAAAATTCTCAAAGAAATGGGCAATCATATTACCTTTATTGCCCGGCTGGGTTCCACAGACCCCAAATACAAAGACACCCTGCAACAGATGGGCGTAGAAGTCTATGAAAATGATGAAAAAGCTTTAAACTTTGCCGGTTACACGGTTCATGCCCAATGGCCTGCTATTCCTTACGAACTTATTTTTGAGGAACGTCAGTTTGATCTGGCTATTCTGTCTTTCTGGTACAATGCAGAGTACTATTTGGGACTGGTACGCAAATATTCCCCCACAACCAAGATTATCATCGATACGGTAGATATTCACTTTGTGCGCGAGTTACGAGAGGCAAAGCTCAAAAATGATCGGATTATGGAGCAGGAGGCCAAACTTAAAAAAGAACGTGAGATAAACATCTACCGTCTGGCAGATCGCCTATGGGTGGTTACTGAACAGGATCAAAAACATATTGAAAAATATGTGCCAGATATTCCCATTGATATTGTGCCCAATATTCATGAAACGGTATCCTTACAAAAGAGCTTTAAGCAAAACGCCGATTTATTGTTCGTCGGTAATTTTGGCCACCCGCCTAATATCGACGCCGTTCAATTTTTTGTGAAAGAGATATGGCCCACAGTAAAAGGCAGCTTAAAAAATGTAAAATTCTATGTGGTAGGAAATAACCCGCCTCCGGAAATCCAGAAACTGCAAAGCGAAGACATTATCGTAACCGGCTATGTGGAAGATTTAAAACCTTACCTGCAACGGGCCCGCGTCTCGGTTAGCCCTTTGCGTTACGGCGCAGGAATGAAAGGTAAAATTGGAGAGGCCTTAAGCTATGGTTTGCCGGTTGTCACCACTTCCATTGGCGCCGAGGGCATGAATCTGATTCATGGACAACATGCTCTGATCGCAGACGAGGCCGGGGATTTTGCTCGGCAGATCGTTCGTTTGTACAACGATCAGGCGCTCTGGGAAAAACTGGCTGAAGAAGGCAAACGCTATGTGCAGGAGAACTGGGGGCCGCAGGCTGTCAAAAAGACCTTGCAAAACATCCTTTCTGATCTGAACTCGAACTTAGATGTGCAGCCCAAAGTGTCCATTATCATGTTGACTTTTAACGCCCTGGATTACACCAAAAAATGCCTGAACAGCATAATACAAAACACACGCATTCCCTACGAGATTATTTTGGTCGATAATGGCTCCAGCGATGGAACTGTGCCCTTCCTGAAATCCATTCAAAAAAAATATCCTCACATTAAAGCCATTTTTAATGACAAAAACAGAGGTTTTGCTGCCGGAAATAATCAGGGCGCCCGCCGGGCAAAAGGAAAATACCTGCTTTTCCTGAATAACGATGTTCTGGTTTCCGGAGGCTGGTTGGAGAATCTGGTTCAGGCGCTGGAAAAAGATCCCCTGATTGGTATGGTAGGGCCCGTCACCAATCAAATTAGCGGCTTGCAACGGCTGGCAAAGATTCCGTACCACGATGAGACGGGGTTCCATCAATTTGCCCAGCAAGTTCTGCAAATTAACAAGAATAAAATTACGCCCCGCAGAAGAATTGCCGGCTTCTGCATGCTGATGCCTGAAAAACTGTTTAAAAAAGTTAAGGGGTTTGATGAACATTTTGGCACTGGCAACTTTGAGGATGATGATCTGTGTATTCGCCTGCGCAAACGGGGCTATGCCATCATGGTGCATGAGGGGGTATTCATCCATCACTTTGGTAGCCAGACTTTTAAGGCCAATAAGATAGCTTATGACACAAGCATCAAAGATAAGGCGAAAATATTTTTCAAAAAACATCCGGCCATCGATTATGAAGTCTTACTGGAATTAAAAGATTCCCTGAATGAAGTTCATCAAAAACAAAAAGAGCAGATAAACCTGGCTTTAAATAATGGCGATTGGGTGCGCGTAAGGCAAATTTCTGAGGAAATTTTGGCTGAAAATCCGTTGGATGATGCCTGCTGGTTTTACCTGGCTTTAGCACACCGAATGAAGAAAAACTATAGTCAGGCACTGAAGGCTGTGGAGCGCATTTTGCTACATGATGCTCAGAAAGCGGCCGCTTTGAATTTGAAGGGTGAAATTTTGCTCGAGGAGCACAAATTGGAAGGAGCAAAACTCTGTTTCCAGTGGGCGCTGGATATCGAACCCGACTATCTCGATGCCCGGCGAAATTTAGCCTATTGTCTGGTGGAGAGCAATGCCTTTGAACAGGGCATTACCATGCTCAATGAGATTCTGGAACAGAATTCCGAGGACATTCCAACGCTACTCTATCTGGCTAATCTACATCTGGAAGCAGAAAAATACGAAGAGGCTGCCGAGTTTATTGGCCACATCCTGCAACTTGAACCGGAAAATCAACTGGCCCGACAAATGTGGGACGTGCTGCCGGATGCGATTCTGTTGAAACGAACCAGAAAACAGGAAATTGAAAAGGCCATTGCTGCACTGAACCGTGGAGAAGCCAGTCTGGCCAGAGAATCCTTTGAGCAGTTAAAAGAAGAAGAACCAGAAAATGTGGAAGTTCAGTACGGGTATGCCCTTGCCTTACAGATGTTGAATGACCAGGAAGGCGCAAAAAAGCAGTTGCACAAAATTCTGGCAATGCGGCCGGATTTTACGCTGGCTTTGAATGATCTGGCGCGGCTGGCCTTTCTTGAAAATAATTTTGCGCAGGCCAAGACGTATTACCAGAAATCGCTTAGTGTCGATCCGGATCAAACAAAAGTCATCAACCAGTTGAGCGAAACCCTGTTTGCCCTGGGTGAATATGAAGCGGGCGTGCAGTTGTTGGTGGATGCGCTACAAACCCATCCGGAAGATGTGGAAACATTAAAACATCTGGCTTCCATCTACCAGGAAGCCGGTAATCCGGACATGGCCCGGGCTTTATGGCTGAAAGTCCTCAAGCTCAATCCACAGGATGAAGATGCCCGCGCACTCGTGGAGCAAATGGTTAGTCATTAAAAAGATTGGAAGCGCATGAAAAGACAAAAACTCTCGGTCTGTATGATTGTAAAAAATGAAGAGCGTTTCTTAGCCGATTGTTTAAAAAGCGTTCAGCCAGTAGCCGATCAAATTGTGGTTCTGGATACCGGCTCTACCGATCGAAGCGTTGAAATCGCCCGTTCATTTGGGGCTGAAGTGCATCATTACCAATGGCAGGATGATTTTGCCTCGGCCCGCAACGCCTCCATTAAATTGGCCAGAGGCGACTGGATTTTTTGGCTGGATGCCGATGAGCGGCTGGAACCACAGTCAGTTAGTTCATTAAAAAGACTGTTGAAACCGGAAAAGAAGCCGGTGGCCTATGTGGTAACCGTCAAAAACATTATGGCCGATGGTAAAACCTTTAAACTCTCTACCGGGCATCGTTTGTTCACCAATCACAAAAAGCTCTATTTTGAAGGCCGCATTCATGAACAAATCGTTTACAGTTTGGCGCGCAATGATGGGGAAGAGCGTTCTTGCTCCGTTAGTTTGTTACATCTGGGCTATGCTCTAAATCCGGAAGTACAGAAAAAGAAGGATCAGAGGAATCGTGCCCTGCTTTTGAAGATGGTCGATGAACAACCAAACAATGCCTATGCCAATTACACCCTGGGTCAGAATTACAACTTGAGCGGGGAACTACACAAAGCCCTGGAGCACTACCTAATCGCTTTAAAAAAACAGCGCTTCCAGCAATCGCTTGAACGTCAGTTGCTCAACAATATCAGTGAAGTGTACCTGAAGCTCAACAATCCTGAACAAGCACAACGATTTGCCGAGAAATCTTTGCAACTAAGCCATCAGCAAATTGGCGCTTACTATCTGATGTACAGAATCTCTCTGCAGCAGGAAGACCTGCTCAGCGCACTGGACTGGCTTCAGCAGTTACGGGCTAAAAACAGGGCGGTGGATCAAAAGCAGTTTACACCGGAAAACGATATTTTGCTTTCGGATGCGGATATCTTATTTTCCATGAGTGAGTTGTATCTGAAGCTGCAGGACGTTTCTGGAGCAGAGCGCTGCTTTAATCAACTTTTTGAACAGGTGATTGATTCAAATGCGATTCTGAAACGTGTTATTGAACTATTAATGCGTTATGGCCAGTTTGCGCTGGCTTTAAAGCTACTCAATCAGCATGCAACTTCCAGTGATCCTGAACTGCTTGATTTAACCGGTACATTACAGATTAAAGAGCAAGATTTTTTAGGCGCAATTCAGAGCTACACAAAACTATTTCAATTACAACCATCTAATTTAGGGGTTGTCAAACGCTTAGCGGGACTCTTTCTTAAAATTGGAGAAAAGGAAAAAGCAGAAAATTTGCTGAGAATGTTAGGAAGTTTACAGACTACTCCCTCATGAATCATGGCTAAAATAGGTGGAATAACTTTTGCGTTTAACGAAGATCACGCGGATGCTCGCAGAAGGAAATCAATGAAAAAAAGAATCTGCGTCAACCTGTCCGGCTGCACCGGCCAAACAGGTCTGCGCTATCAGCAAGTTACCAACATTCCGCCCAGGTGTGTTAAGCTTAGTGTTTCACGAAGATCCGTCTGGCTATCGAAAAGTAAGTGGTTAGAGAATGCGCATTTTTAGTAACCGGCCGTATCTCAGAGTCTTTTTAATAAAAATAGCTAAGGCAGCACAGCCGCAACCAAAATCAACCACTGAGAGCACAAAGATTTCAAAAAAAATATAAAATTTATTGACATGTAAGGCGAAAACTCAGCAAAGCTGCACAATTTGCTCACCTTCCCGTTATTAAAAGAAGGGAAGGGGGCAGGGAGGTTAGGATCTTCAACACAAAAATTTTCGCATCCCGTAGCGCAACCCTCCAGAATCGCATTGGCTCGATAGAGCCAATAAAAAAATGACAGGCCAGTGCCCCGGAACCCTTTAACTCTTAAACTCTTAATTCTTCCCTTCCAACAGAGGAAGTTATTTCCCGAATTAGCCCTCACCCCTCGGTCCCCCTCTTCCAGAATAAAAATCTGGGAGAGGGGGAAGACCTGTGTGGGAAATTTTCCTAACTATGTTGAAAATACAATTCACGATCAAAGGGAATTGGGAATGTCAGCCTGATGCTCATTCAACCATTCAACAAATCAACAATTCAACAGATTTACTTTCTCACATAGCACAAAAATTTTCGCATCCCGCTAAACGGGATTGAAGTTTTGAAGGAAGTATTCTAAATTACAGGAAAAAAATTTATCCATACCACGAAAATCTTGGATTTTAAGCGGAATTCAGAAGCGGAACAAAAAATCTATTGCATTTTGTCCATTCATAGATTATATTATCGATAACTGTTATCGTTAACATTAGGAAACAGTATGGCGCGTTATTCGCTTCTTCTTGTGTTTTCGCTTTTTTTCCTTTTTGGGCAATGTAATCTCTCAGAGCATGAAATCGCTCATCGAATGACTTTGCGACAATGGCAACTTAAAGCGGCAGATTCCGTTCAGTTTTCCGGACAACGAATTTCACAATCCGATTTTAAAGCACAAAATTGGTTGTCTGTACATGTGCCAACCACGGTAATGGGCGCGCTGCTTAAGGCCGGTCGCTACAAGGACATCTTTGTGGGCATGAATCTAAAAAAGATTTCCACCAAAGCCTTTCAAAATGCCTGGTGGTATCGTTGTACCTTCGATTTGCCGCATCTAAAACGTCTGCCCAAAAATGTTTTGCGTTTTAATGGTCTGAATTATCGGGCCGATGTCTTTTTGAACGGCCATCAGCTTGCCAGCAAGGATTCCCTTTTCGGCGCCTTCCGCGTCTTTGAACTGAACATCTCTTCTCTGGTCAAAGAAAAAAACAATGTGCTGGCAGTTCGTGTCTATCCTCCGCAGGCAGGCGATTTTACCATCGGCTTTGTGGACTGGAATCCGGCGCCGCCCGATCGTAACATGGGGCTATGGCGACCGGTGGAAATTCGGCGCGCCAAAAACGTTTTATTAAAAGATCTTTTTGTTAAAACGACCTTTGATTCGTCCTTGCAAACGGCCCGCCTGACGGTGCTGGTTACGGCCCTGAATTTGAGCGATCAGGCTGTCAGCGGAGTTCTGGAAGGAACGATTGAAAGCCACACGTTTAAAAAATCCTTTCATTTAAAAGCCGGAGAAAGCCTCATCATTCCCATGGATGCCGAAGAGTTCCCGCAACTTATTTTTAAACATCCCCGCTTATGGTGGCCCCTGCACATGGGCGAAGCCAATCTTTACGCTTTAAAACTTGTGGCCAGAGTAGAGGGCCAGGTTTCGGACGAAACGCAAATCCATTTTGGCATGCGTAAAATTGAAAGTTATTTTACCGATCAGGGGCATCTTGCTTTTAAAATCAACGGACAAAAAATATTGATCCGCGGGGCGGGCTGGACGGATAACCTGTTTTTAGACAACTCTGCGCAAAATGTACGCAATCAATTGCGCTATGTGAAAGAGATGGGGCTGAATACCATTCGTCTGGAAGGCTTCTGGGGCAACGATCAAACGTTGTACAATGTGTGCGACAGTCTGGGTATTTTAATCATGGCCGGCTTTAGCTGCCAGTGGGAGTGGGAAAATTATCTGGGCAAGGCCTGCGACCAGTTCGGCGGCGCGCGCAGCCAGCAGGACATGGATTTGCTGGCCGCTTACTGGCGCGATCAAATAACCCTGTTGCGCAATCATCCGTCGATCTTTGTGTGGCTGGCGGCCAGCGACATGCTGCCTCGTCCTGCCCTGGAAAAACGCTATTTGCGCATTCTGGAGCAAATCGACGGTACGCGGCCCTATCTGGCGTCTGCCGCCGCGCGCGTTAGCGAGGTGAGCGGTCCCACCGGCGTAAAGATGAACGGCCCGTACGACTACGTCCCCCCGCGCTACTGGTTCGAAGACCGAAAACATGGCGGCGCATTCGGCTTTAACACCGAAACCGGTCCCGGCCCCCAGCCTCCGCCTTTAAGCAGTTTGAAAAAAATGATTCCCGCCCAACACCTCTGGCCCATTGATTCGGTATGGGACTACCATTGCGGTCGAAACGAGTTTAATTCCCTTAAACGGTATCAACAGGCTCTGATCCAGCGCTACGGCCAGCCGGACAATGTGAACGATTTTGTGCGCGCCGCTCAGGCCATGAATTACGAAGCCATGCGTTCCATGTTCGAGGCCTTTGCCGTGAATAAATTTCAGGCCACCGGCATCATTCAATGGATGTTAAATTCCGCCTGGTCGGAGATGTACTGGCAGTTGTACGACTACTATCTGATGCCCAACGGCGCTTTTTACGGCGCAAAAAAAGCCTGTGATTCGTTGCAACTTATCTACGATTATTATAAGCAGACGGTTTTTCTGAACAACAATACGCTTCAACCTTTTTCCGATCTGGCGGCCGAAATTAAACTATTCGATGGGCATTCAAGGCTGGTTGAAAAGCGGAACATCCAGAGCGCCATTGTAGCCAATGCCGTCAAGGCGGTGACGCGCATTCCGCACGATAAGGCGTCAACCAAGGTTTATTTTCTGGATTTGCGTTTATTCGATGCGCAGGGCCGGCGCCTGGCTTCCAATTTCTACTGGCTTTCGCGCAAGCAGGATGTTCTGGATTACTCGAACTCCACCTGGTTTGTAACGCCCATTAAACAATTTGCGGATTTTACCGCGCTGAACGCTTTGCCCGCGGCCACGGTTAACGTCCAAACCATCCCTGCTCGCCATAGCGGCCAGCTGATAGTTCACCTGCAAAACACGTCGCACCATCTGGCGTTCATGCTTTATCTGGAATTGCAAACGGCAAAGGGACAGCCGGTTGTGCCGGTTTTCTGGAGCGATAACTACCTCTCCCTTTTGCCGGGAGAGCGGCGCGAGGTTACCGTCCATTTTGCCGGCCAAGAAAAAACGGTGGTTAAGGTAAACGGCTGGAATACGGACATCCGCTATGAACATTAGCCGGAGATCGGCTTATCGTAAACAGTAGCGTGGAACTAAAAAACGGAGAGATTTTGTGAAACGGAATTACTTTATTGTCCTGCTCATTTTTCTGGTCTTTTTTGTGATTTCCTTTTTGACCAATATTCTGGGGCCGCTCATTCCAGACATCATTAACAGCTTTCACCTGAGTTTGACCATGGCCGGTTTTTTGCCCTTCGCCTTTTTTATCGCTTACGGCGTCATGTCCATTCCCGCCGGCATGTTAGTGGAAATGTACGGTGAAAAGCCGGTGATGGTGGGCGCCTTTTTACTGGCCTTTGTTGCGGCGTTATTGTTTGCCCTGTTGCCCGTGTATTCCGTGGCCATCTTTTCCTTGTTTTTTATTGGCGTGGGCATGGCCCTGCTGCAGGTGGCCATCAATCCTTTATTGCGCGTTGCGGGCGGAGAAGAGCATTTTGCCTTTAATTCCGTGTTGGCTCAGCTGGTTTTCGGTTCCGCTTCCTTCCTCAGTCCCTATCTCTACTCCTATCTGGTGCGCAATCTGCAAAATGACGCCCTCCATACGAGCTGGCATCTAAAATTGCTCGGCCGCTTAACGCCAGCCGATTTACCGTGGGTGTCGCTGTACTGGGTTTTTGCTCTGATTGCCCTGATCATGGTGCTGGTTTTAATTGCAGCCCGTTTACCGCGCGTGGAACTTAAAGAAGACGAAAAAACAGGCGCCTGGCAGACGCACAAAACATTATTCAAAAATAAAACGGTCATTTTGTTTTTTCTCGGGATTTTTGCTTATGTAGGAACGGAACAGGGCGTGGCCAACTGGATTTCCAAATTCCTGCAAACTTATCATGGTTTTAATCCGCAAACCGTTGGGGCGCACACGGTTTCGCTGTTCTGGGGGCTGCTCACCGCCGGTTGTGTGTTGGGCCTGTTGTTGCTCAAATTGTTCGATAGCCGCCATATTTTAATGGCCTTTACCGGCGCGGCAATGATTGCTTTGACCTTTGCCTTGTTTGGCCCGGCCAGCGTCGCTTTGTTTGCTTTTCCGGCCGTGGGCTTTTTTGCTTCCGTAATGTGGTCGATCATATTCTCGCTTGCCCTGAATTCCCTGGAAAAACACCACGGCTCATTTTCAGGCATTTTATGTACGGGCATCATCGGCGGAGCTATTGTACCGCTGGTCATTGGCTGGCTGGGCGATCATTTTGGGCTGCGTACGGGAATGCTCTTTTTATATTTGACCCTGGGGTATATTTTCACTATCGGTTTCTGGGCCAATCCCTTAATTACCAACAAAACCATTCGTAAAAAATCTGAGCCGCAAATGGTCGGATGATTACGGAGGAGGAGGATGCGTTCTTATTTGGAAGTAGTAAATCAGCCAATGGACACGTTTATAAGGAGGTAACAACCAGACATGAAATATCATACAGTTATTGGTGTGGATTTAGGCGGCACCAATGTAAGAGCGGCGCGCATTACCAGTGAAAAAATCGAAGAATCTTGCGCCATGGAGATTTCTGCGCAGGCCGAGAGAGGCGTGGTTTTGCAACAAGTGATCGATTGCATTGCAAAAGTTATGCATTCCAGTGTGGAAGCGATCGGCATTGGCGTTCCCGGACTGGTGGAAATGGAAAGCGGGATGGTTTATGATGTGGTGAATATTCCTTCCTGGGACAAAATAAATCTGGGTGAGATTTTACAAAATGAATTTAACATGCCGGTTGCCATTAACAACGATGCCAATTGTTTTGTTCTGGGCGAGAGCTATTTTGGCCTGGCAAAAGGATACAACCATGTGGTGGGCATGACGCTGGGCACCGGACTTGGAACCGGTCTTGTTTTAAACGGAAACCTCTATTCCGGTGCCAATAGCGGCGCCGGTGAATTTGGCATGTTGCCTTACAAAGATTTTTACTACGAATATTATTGTAGCGGTCAATTTTTTCAAACATTTTACCAGATTAGCGGTCAGGAGGCTTACCAGATGGCCGTACAGGGCGACCAGACGGCGCTTAAGATGTTTGAAGAATTTGGACATCATCTGGGCAACGCTCTTTTAGCCGTGTTTTATGCGCTGGATCCGCAAATAATCGTGCTCGGCGGCGCGGTTAGCAAGGCCTTTCCCTTTTTTGAAAAAGAAATGTACAAAAGCCTGAAAAAAGCGGTTTTTCAAAAATCGGTGAACAATTTACGAATCGAAGTTTCGCGCCAGCCCCATGTCGCCCTTTTAGGCGCTGCCGCTCTGGCCATGGATTTTGACCGCTTTGTGGGAACGGTCGAAATGGATGAAAATGTGCAGGATATCAATTTGTTGGAGGAGCATGGGTAAAGTAGGACAAAGAGCGCTGGTAGCTTTATGGATTATCACCATTGTTGCGTCAGTACAGTCGGCGGTTTTTGTAAACCAGTTGGGCTATTTGCCGCATCAATTAAAAATGGCCTACACCGATCATGCAGCCGGAAGTTTTGCGCTGATTGACTTAAATAACAACAGTGCGGTTTTTTCCGGAGAGGTTGTTTTATTAAAAGAAAATGATCCTTCTACCGGTCTCGATATTTACCTGCTCGATTTTTCGGCCTTTCAATCCACCGGGCGTTTTAAAATTCGGCTGAATGATGGGGAAGAATCGTCTCCGTTTGAAATTTCCGACAGCGTTTTTTCCACGGCGGTGAGCAAAAGCTTAAAAGGATTGTACTATCAACGTTGCGGTATGGCGCTGGAAGAGACCTTTGCCGGCGTTTTTACGCACGGCGCCTGTCATTCGGCCGATGCCATTGGCCATCCGACCTGCGAGCATTCCGGCTACCTGAACGTGCGTGGCGGCTGGCACGATGCCGGCGATTACGGAAAATACGCGGTACCGGCGGCCAACGCGCTTTCGTACCTGTTAATGCTTGCCGAATATTTTCCTTCTTTTCTGGTCAGCGATCGGTTGAATATTCCGGAGAGTGGAAACGGCATTCCGGATTTGCTCGATGAAGCGCGTTACGAACTGGAATGGCTATTAACCATGCAGGATGCCAACTCAGGCGGCGTGTTCTTTAAAGTGACCACCAAAGATTTTGTGGGCTACATCATGCCCAATAAAAGCTTTGACGCCCGCTATCTCTATCAGCTTTCCAGTACGGCCACGGCCGATTTTGCCGCCGTCATGGCGCGGGCCTATCGCGTTTACAAAGCTTACGATTCTACTTTTGCCAGCCAATGTCTGAGCGCCGCCCAACACGCCTGGAGCTATCTGGAAGCGCATCCTGCGATTGTTCCGGACGGCGGTTTTCACAATCCGGCCGATACTAAAACCGGCGAATATGGCGACGCAGACGATGGCGACGAACGCCTGTGGGCCGCGGCCGAATTGTTTGAAGCCACGGCCGGGACGGAATTCAACGTTTATTTTTTGAACCACTATCAGGACGACGGGATCATTCAGGCAGCAGCAGGCTGGCAATATGTCAAACCGCTGGCCCTGATTACTTATCTCCAAAGCGCTCAACCAACAGCCGACGGAAACGCCAGAAATAATATCAAAAATGCGCTGGATGATTATTGCCGCCAGCAGGTCGCCATGGCCCGTGACGACGGTTTTCACGTGGCCATGGAAGGCTGGGAATACTACTGGGGCTCCAACTCGGTGGCGCTGAACAAAGCGCTTATTTTGATCTTCATGTTCGAAAAGACGGGAAAGAATGAATATTTTGACACGGCTCTGCACCAGTTAAATTACATCCTTGGTTGCAACGCCCACAACATGACCTTTGTTACCGGTCTTGGAACAAGCGCGCCGCGCCACATCCATCATGCGCCTTCCATTGCCGATGGCGTGCAAGAACCCGTGCCCGGCTTGATGGCCGGCGGGCCCAATAAATATCTGAACGATTGGGTATTGCAAGCGCGTTTTGACGCCAACACGCCGCCCGCTTTGTGTTATGTGGATGATCAGGAAAGTTACGCTTCCAATGAGGTGGCCGTTTATTGGAACGCGCCGTTGATCTTTGTCAGCGCTTATTTCAATCAGGGCCGGGGACTGGTGAGCCTGGACAGCCGACCCGGTAGTAGAGACCTTTCATTGTTTTTGGCGCAAAATTTCCCCAATCCCTTTAACAACCAGACCACTATCATTTTTAAACTGCAAGAGAGGAGCCCTGTCACGCTGGAAGTGTTCGACATGCGAGGGGAAAAAGTGCGTACCTTACTTTCCGAGGTGCGCGGGCCGGGCTATCACCGCATCATCTGGGACGGTAAAAACGGTGCCGGGCAGGTTGTGTCCAGCGGTCTGTATCTTTACCGGTTAAAAACCAATCGTCGAGTGATCGTAAAAAAGATCGTTTTTATCAGGTAAAAAGCGATGTCTGTAAAAAAACTAAATATAATCATTTTGCTGATTATGCTCTGCGCGGCAGCCTCGTTTGCGGGCTCTTTTAAATTGGGCGGATATTATCGCTCCTGGGCGCAGTACGATTATCCGCCTTCAGAAATTCCGTTCGATCGTTTGACCCATGTTTTTCACGCCTTTGTCTGGCCGGAAAGCGACGGGCGTCTGGCGTACGAAGCCGCCTTTTTGAATCCCGAATTGCTGCAAAAGGCGCATCAGGCCAACGTTAAGGTGTTGCTGTCTCTGGGCGGCGCCGTTAATTCCGGCGGCTTTGCGGCCATGGCGGCCGACGACAACGCGCGAGCGCGTTTTATCGAGAATGTGGCGCAGTTTTTACAAACCCATGGCTACGATGGCGTGGATATCGACTGGGAATTCCCCGAATCCGCAACCGAACGCATTAATCTGGTAAAACTGGTGAATGAATTACGTCAAAAACTGGACACGATTTCCGGCGACTTACTCATTACCATGGCCGTTCCCGTAAGCGACTGGTACGGCCGCTGGTTTCAATTTGAAGTTTTAAAAAATATGGTGGACTGGTTTAACGCCATGACCTATGATTTCCATGGAAGCTGGACCGCTCATGCCGGACACAATGCGCCGCTGTATGCGCCATCGCCTCAGGTGGATGCCTGCGGTTCGGTGGATGAAGGCATCCGCTATTTGCTGAATGAACGCGGCCTTCCGCCCGAAAAAATTTTACTGGGCCTGGCTTTTTACGGTAGAGAGTTTAACACGAACGGCTTGTACCAGCCTGCCACCGGCGGCGACGTCACCTACGGTTACGCCCATATTGCCGCTTTAATCGGGCAGGGCTGGAACTACCAGTGGGATGACGTCTCCAAAGTGCCGTACCTGACCAATGCCACGGGCACGAAATTGATCACCTACGACGACACCCTGTCTATCGCGCTCAAATGTAGATATGCCCTGAACAACCAGCTGGCCGGCTGCATGACCTGGGCATTGGGTCATGATCAAATGGGCGATCAACAACCTTTGCTGCAAAAAGCTTCGGAAATTCTGCAGATTCGTACCGCTATTGAACAATGGCCCGCAAGTTTGGTACCAGCGCAACTGGAATTACACGTACAGCCCAATCCCTTACAAGCGCATGTTACTTTTAGATTGATCTTCCGAACAAGACAACGAATCAATTTGCGTATCTGGGATTTGAATGGCCGGCTGGTGGCAACCATAATCCGCAATAAAGAATTTAGCGAAGGAGAATTTTCTCTGAGCTGGCAGGCTATGGGGCTGGCAGCCGGAACGTACATTGTGGAATTGCAAAGTAATTTTCAGACGATAAATCAAAAATTGGTGCTGTTAAAATGACAAAAAAACGTAAAACAACCATTGCGGATATTGCCCGCGAGGCCGGGGTTTCGGCCATGACCGTTTCGCGTTATTTGAATGGCAAGGGCCCGGTGGCCGCTTCAACGGCTGAACGCATTAAAGCCATCATTGAACGGCTGGAATACCAGCCCAACTGGCTGGCGCGTAGCCTGTCCAGTAAAAAAAGCATGATCATTGGCGTTACCATTCCACGCATCGAGCATGCCTTGCTGGATAACTACATCGCCCAGATTCTATCCGGCGTAACCGATGTGGCTTTACAAAACGATTATCGCATCATGCTGTTGCCGTTTAATCCCGAAGACGGAACGGCCAACGAATTCAGTAACTGGTATCGCAGCAAGATGTTTGACGGACTGATTCTGTTAAAAACCCTGCATCGTGATCCGCGCATTAAATCGCTGGCCGAACAAAAAATTCCATTTGTGCTGGCCAACCACAAATATTACGCGCCCGATGTGCATTTTATTGATGTCAACAACAAACTGGGCATCCGTCTGGCCGTCGAATATCTGGTACAAAGCGGTCGTTCTCGCATCGCTTTTGTGACCGGCGATCTGCGCGAAACCAACGCCCGCGATCGCTGGAACGCATTTTGCAAAAGCATGGAGGAGCAGAACTTAACAGTAAACAAAGAGTGGGTCATTCACGGTCAGTTCAATCAGGAAATTGCCTACCGCGAATCGGAAAGGTTGTTCCAGGGCAAAACGGTTCCCGATGCTGTGGTCTGTTCCGACGATTACATGGCCATCGGTGTGATGCGCAGGATTAAGGAAAAGGGCCTGCGCATTCCGGACGATGTGGCTGTTATTGGCTTTGACGACATCGAAATCGCGGCCTACATTCAGCCGGCTCTGACAACCGTGCGTCAGCCCATCGAAAAAATTGGGCGTCTGTCTGCGGAATCGTTATTGAAATTGTTGAACGGTAAAGTGGACCAACCCATCCGGCGTTTGTTGAGCGTGCAATTAATCAAAAGGGAATCGGCCTGATTTTTGCATAGAATAGGACGCAGCCGTAAAAAAGACGCTAACTTTTTATTAAAAAGGGAGGAGGGGAGCGTTGAAAAACTATCGGTTGTTTTTAAAGATTTTTCTGGGGTTTGTGATGGGCGCAGGCCCCATTTTCGCGCAACGCCTCATTCACTTTGCAGGGGTGGACTGGTGGGTAAAAAACGGCGGTCCCTACGGTCCCGGCCCTAATTACTGGTCTGATAGCGCGCAAAATGTGTGGATCGACGCTCAGGGCCGATTGCACCTGGCCATTCGCAAAGTCAATGATGTCTGGTATTGTTCCGAAGTGTACACCGTCCAGCCGACCACCTTCGGAGAACACCGTTTTCTGGTTGACGGTTACATTGATCGCATGGATAAGAATATCGTGCTTGGTCTGTTTGTTTACGCCGACGATCAGGCGGAGATCGATATTGAATATGCCAAATGGGGCTATCAGGATAAAACGGATGTGGGCAGCTACACCGTACAGCCCTATTCCACGCCCGGTAATCAATACACGTTTGAAAGCCCGTTAGATAGTTCCAGAACCACGCAATTTTTTGACTGGCAGCCCGAATACGTTTTGTTTGGCAGCATGCGCGGCCATTACTACGGCGCGCCGCCCTCGTCTAACTATTACATCGCTCAGTGGGCTTACAGTGGCGCAGACAATCCTTCCGCTTCACGACAGTTGCACACGCACATTAATTTCTGGCTTAATCAGGGGCAGGCACCGCAAGACCTTTCCATACTTGAAGTTATTATTACGGACGTAATTCAGCCCTTGAATACCAGCGCCATTAAAGACGTTAACAATTTGCCGCAAGGATTGAAACTCTACCAAAATTGGCCCAATCCCTTTAATTCCTGGACCACCATTGAATATGCCATCGCTCAGGCAAGCAGAGTTACGTTGCGTGTTTTCAATATTCAAGGAGAAAAAGTAAAAGAACTGGTTAACGGGCGGCAAAAAGCGGGCGTCTATCAACTGCGATTTGACGCACAGAATTTGCCATCGGGCATGTATTTTTATCAGCTAAAAACAGAAAACTTTACCGCAAGGCGTAAGATGTTGATCATTAAATAAAAAATTTTTGCCTTTGAAAAAAGAAATGTGTGTAGCAATCACCAATGTTAAACTAACTTAAGGAGGCTTAAGCCATGTCAAAGTATTTACTAATCGTCTTTTTACTGATTGCTGTGCCGTTAACGCTCAGCGCTCAGTATGTCATCAACCATTTCGACACATTGCCGGATTCCAACTATTTTAGTATTTACGGCAATGAGGGCGTGAATCACACCTATCTCCATCTCTCGCTGGAAACGACAAACGTTTACGAAGGCGCCGGCGCCCTGCGCGTGGATTGGCAGAACGAATGTTACGATATGTGGGGTGGCTGGATTGGCATGACGCACACCCATCCGGATTCGGGTCAGACCTACGATTTTTCGCCCTATACGGACATCTCTCTGTGGTACTACAACGAACAGCCCCAGTCCAAATCGGGCGAGGTGGAGTTTCGCATTATTTTGCTCGATGCGGGAGAGGGCACCGATGAAGCAGCCGGCAACTATGAAATCTGGATGTCGCACCACTGGATTCTGGACGACGCGCCAGGCTGGAATCAAATTAAGCTAAAAATGGAAGACGTGGGAACTATGAGCAGCGATGGTTTCTGGAATCCTGGCTGGGGACAGGTTGTTGAAGGAAACGGCATTCTTGATCTGGATAAGATTAAAGGATGGACGTTAGAATTTTCGCAGGGGAATGCCCTGTATCAGCAACCGGACGATACGGTGTCTGGCGTTATTATCCTGGACCTGTTTGAATTATCGGGTATTGCGCCGATGAATCTGGTGTTTTTTAACGGCAAAGCCGTGCCCTCTGATGTGCACATGCACACCGGCTGGAGCGGCTCTGTGGAAGTAACACAGGAAGACGACGCAGCCAATGAGGGAACGGGCTGTATTAAATGGAGTGGAGGCGCCGCCTGGGACGGCGTTAATTTTGATCTGGCGCAGGCTAAAAACTTGATGAACAACTGGGCCACCGATTCGCTGCAGTTGAAAATCAAAGCGCCTGCCGGAACCGGCGACCTGACGCTGGCCTTCTGGGATACCGATGAAGACACTGGTAAAGTAGATTACGCCTTTCAGGCCACCTATTTACTTACGGAAAGCGCCATGGGCTATGACGGCACCTGGAAAGCGGTCAAGGTGGCTTTGAGCGATTTTAACCGTTTCGCCGGCGTGTGGGATAACGACCTGGGACAGATGGTTGACGGCGAATTCGATTCCACCAGAGTGGCCGGTTTTGGCATCTGGAGTAACGGACAGGATTTAAGCGGAACGACCATCTACCTGGATGACATCTGGACGGGCAATCCGGAATTCGACTTTGTACCGCCGGCGCAGGTCACGGGCGTTGCCGCGGCGACCGGAGATTATTACAATCTGGTGTACTGGACGGATGTGGAAGGCGAAAGCGGCGAGGTTTACAATGTGTACGCCAGCGAAAAACCAATTACCGATCTCAGCGATCCTGCTGTGGAGGTGGTGGCCACGGGCATTGTTGAAGGCGAACAAAATGCCGTACATGAATTGATTTATCCCTTAAACGATCATCCGGTGACCTATTACTACGCTGTGGAATGCATTGACGCTGCCGGTAATGTGGGCCCGGCCGGCATCAGCGACGCCGTGACCAATACGGCCAGAGGCGTGCCCACCATTGCCGACCAGACGCCGCCCAATTTTGCCGCCGACGGCGATTTTTCCGAATGGGACAATATTATGCCCTGGGTGTTAACGCCTTCACAAAACAATATCGCAGCCGGCGATTTTACCAACGATGATGATTTAACCGCCACCGTCTGGATGGCCATGGACGACGACTATTTGTACGTGGCCGCCGATGTCGCCGATAATGTCTTTCAGTATGACGCCAATCTGGTAGGCAGCTGGTGGACGCAGGATGCCTTTGAATTGTTTATCGGTTTATGGGATCAAAACGGGAAACCCGTGCACAATTCCACGCCGGAAAATAGTCGCGGGGAAGAACCAGACTATAAATTGATCTTTCTGCAGGATCGCTACTACAATGAGTACAAAAATACCCATCTGGGTATCGGAAGCGCGCCTGAATTAACGCCCGCTGATGATGATTACTATTTTGAAGAATTCGGCGGAATGGACTGGGCGCTGGAAGCCAGAATCGCGCTGGATTCCATTGCTTTTGGCAACGATCTTCGTTTTCATCCGCAACGCGGCATGCGCATCATGTTCGATCTGGTATTTCATGATAACGATGGCAGTGGCTGGGAAGGCAATTTAAGCTGGTCGCCCAATAATCGTGACCTGGCTTATTTAAACCAGCACGAATGGACGCACACCTGGATCGGCGATACCACGCACACGGCAACCGCCATCGATGAGGGCAGCGGCTTAGTGGCTAACTCCTTCCGCTTAAAACAAAATTATCCCAATCCGTTCA
The DNA here is from genome assembly GCF_056497305.1 of Caldithrix sp. NCBI lineage: Bacteria > Pseudomonadati > Calditrichota > Calditrichia > Calditrichales > Calditrichaceae > Caldithrix > Caldithrix sp. The sequence goes on from NZ_JBSMDE010000060.1 coordinate 74,478, forward strand.
ATCCGCTTACGACCATCGAATATTCTATTCCCAAAGCGTCGGAAGTACAGTTAACGGTTTACAACATTCTGGGACAAAAGGTGGCTGACCTGGTGGACCAAAAACAAAACGCCGGTTTATATCGCGTAACCCTGAATGGCCACGACCTGCCGTCGGGCGTCTATTTTTACAAATTGAAAGCCGGTTCATTTGAACAGGTGCGTAAAATGCTTCTGGTAAAATAATCTTTAAAACTCAGGGGCTTTAGCCGGCCCCTGAGTTTCTATTTTAAGAGGATGAACGGAAAAGGCGCAGGCGAAGTTTTCAGATTTCTATGGCGTGAGCAAGGTCTGGCGACGATGGCCGAGATGGCGCAATTTCAGGCTCAAAACGATCTTACTTATTTATCTGCCTCCTGATGAGGAAAAAGCGAAAGAGTGTGGGCCGCGTATGGTTCAATTATTATTAAAATAATTACCGATTATCAAATTAATAATTAACGGCTTTCCCGATCCAAAAGGCGCCTGTCGTAGCACGTAGTAAATGACTGGCACACATTATGCATACAGAGAATAATCTAAAAGAAGGTGGCAGAGTGACCGCGCCCGTTTAGTGGGCCCCTATTAAACTCAGATGTTTTAAAAAAAGATGTTAGCAGGAAAAACAAGAATTCAGCGTTTCATAAAGAGGAAAGACTTATGAACAGATTTCTACACTTAATATCAGCCTTTTTACTGCTGAGCTTTTCAATGACGTTTGCCCAGACTACAGGGAAAATTGCGGGGTTTGTCTTTGACCAGCGAACCTCCGAACCCTTGCCCGGCGCCAATATTTACCTGGAGGGCACGAGCCTGGGCGCTGCTTCGGGACTGGACGGCAGCTTTTACATCATTAATGTTTCTCCCGGCAAATACAATGTTGTAGTGGAAATGGTGGGCTACGAAAAGAAGATCATTAAGGATGTGCGCGTTTCCGTCAACCGCACCACCAACTTAAAAATCACTTTAAAAGAAGCGATCCTCGAAGGCGAAGTGATTGTGGTTGAAGCCGATAAGATGAGCATTAAAAAAGATCAGACCAGCGCCGTGCGCACGGTATCTGCCGATCAAATGGAAGCTCTGCCGGTTGAAAATCTAACCGCTGTTGTTGGACTTCAGGCCGGGGTGGTGCGCGGACACTTTCGCGGCGGTCGCAGTAATGAGGTCTCGTACATGATCGACGGATTGCAGGTCAACGACGCTTTTGGCGGCGAAGGACGGCGCGTGGATGTGGAAACTGAGTCCGTGCAAGATGTGGAAATCATTACCGGCACCTTTAACGCTGAATACGGACGAGCCATGAGCGGCGTGGTTAATGCCATCATTAAAGACGGAACGGATGATTTCCATTTCTCTTACACCAATTACCTGGCTAACTATCTGACCAATCACGACGATATCTTTATCGGATTGAAAGAGAGCGAAATCACCAGGAATCAGGACTACAAAATACAACTCAGCGGGCCCATTCTCAAAAGAAAGCTCCACTATTTTACGAATCTCCGTTACCAGGACAACAAAAACCACCTGAATGGCATTCGACGTTTTCGCGTTAACGATTTCAGTAATTTTACTTCTACGGATCCTGAAGAGTGGTATTCGGAACACACGGGCGATAATAAATACGTGCCCATGAACCGTTCAAAAAATCTCTCTTTGCTTGGTAAGATCTCTTACAAGATAACCGATCAAATCAAACTGTCTTTACTGTACACTGGCAACCGCGACGAGTGGAAAAATTATGACCATGCCTTTAAATACAATCCCGACGGACAGGCCAGCCACCATCGTCAATCGGATATGTTTGCGCTTTTACTGAATCAGGCTTTTTCCAATAGCGCCTTTTACGAATTAAAACTTTCATCGTTAGATAGTTATTACGGATTTTATTTGTTTAAAGATCCGACCGATTCCGGCTATGTGTACGACGCCTTTTTAGCCAATGTCAATGAAACGGGCTTTTACACCGGCGGCCAGATGAAAGATCACACGGAAAACTGGCAAAAAGAGAAAAACGTAAAATTCGACTTTACCTGGCAGGTTACCTCGCACCATTCGTTAAAGACCGGCTTTTTGTACACGCTGTACGATCTTAAAAATAAATGGACGCCCGTGCGGCCCGACACTTCTTTGAGCGAAGAAGAACTGGGACTTTTTTACTACGATGAAACCGGTCATCGCGTGTACTACAACTACAAACCGATCGTCTATCCGTCCAACTCGGTTTATTCCGATATCTACCATGTAAAGCCGATGGCCTTTTCAGCCTATTTTCAAGACAAGATGGAATATGAAGACATGGTCATTAACGCCGGTATTCGTTTTGATTATTTTGATCCGAACACCACCTATCCTTCCAACTGGCGTAATCCGGCCAATCAGTTAAACTTTTATTTGAAAGATGAAGACGGCAATTTGATTCTGGATGAAAACGGCAATCCCAGATTAAATCCCGAGCGCATGTCAACCTATCCAAAGGCCGATGTCAAAACGCAGATCAGCCCGCGCCTGGGCCTGGCCTATCAGCTTGGCAAAAAGGCGGTTTTGCACTTTAGTTATGGACATTTTTTTCAGATGCCGCCCATGTATGCTTTGTATCAGAACAATTCGCACCAGATTCCGCCCAGCGATTATTCCACAACTCTGGGCAATCCGCAATTAAAGGCTCAGAAAACCGTACAATATGAAGTGGGGCTGTGGCAGGAAGTGGTGGAAAATATGGGGCTGGAAGTCAACCTGTTCTATCGCGATATTTACGATTTGTTGAGCACCAAAATTGTTTCCACCTATAACCAGATCGAATATGGTTTGTACACCAACAAAGACTACGGCAATGCACGAGGCATTGAATTTAAGTTTGATTTCTACCGCGGTCCGTTGCAGGTATTTATCAATTACACGCTGCAGTACACGCGCGGCAACGCGGATAATCCGGAACAAACCTTTACGCGGGCCGGCGCCAGCATGGATCCCATCCCCACGCTCATTCCCATGAGCTGGGATCAAAGGCACACGTTCAATGCCACGGTGGGTTACCATAAAGGCAACCTCGGCGCCACGCTAACCGGTTATTACAATTCTGGCACGCCTTACACCTGGACGCCCATTGTCCTCAATCCTGTCTCTCGCGTAAATCTGTTCCCTAACAACGATTACATGCCCAGTTCGTATTCGGTCGATTTCTTTTCTTACTACAAATTCAAACTATTCAAGTCGATTCAGGCTCAAATCGAACTTTCAATCTACAATCTGTTTGATCGTCTCAATCCGGTCTGGGTTTACGGTTCGACTGGACAGCCATACACAACCGTTATTCAGGAATCCGATCTTTCTAATCACCGAAGCGATTTTAATGATTATGAAGACCGCATTAAAAATCCATCGGCCTACTCAGCGCCGCGTATGGTTAAATTAGGTATTGGTTTTACATTTTAAAAGAGGTGGATCGATGATAAAAATAAAATTGAATGTAGTGTTTTTGGTAATTACGCTCTTTGCCTTGCATTTAACATTGTGGGCGCAGGATCATGGCAAAATTTACGAAGGGCCCGATGATCCGGCAGGCGATATCGAAGCCGAACGCGAGGGCTACATGACCGGCAATCGCATCCTGCTCTATTTTCAGAACACAACCGAACTGGCCAAATGGACGCCCACCTACCGAGGTTCGCAATGGTCGCGCTGGCCCAATACCTACGACGGCGTACGCATGTTAGACGGCATTGCCCTGTTGATTGGCGCCAAAGTGTACATCAAAAACGATTCCATTCCCGTTACCGATTTTGAAGCCATTGCCAATGGGCAATATGACGATGTGCTGTATTACCTGCAGACCAGCTATCGGGAAGAGATGGATCGTAATCCCACGGGCACGGTGGAATGGGGCCTGTACCCGGTTTACGGTTATTTCAACGAACTGAGCGAATACCCGGCCATGAGTAATCGCAAAGAATCCTGGCCGCCGGCCGGCTGGCCTTCCGCCGGGCGCTCTTTGAAATGGCCGGGCGAATGGAACGGCCGCTTTGGGCGCGGCGTCATCTATGCCGATCTGGAAACCTATTTTGTAGCCAACGACGCACAGGACCTGGAATATTTAGGGCCGGATGATCGGGTTAAATACTATCCGCGCCGCAAATACGATGCCCAGGGCAAAATTATTCAGGATATTCGCATCGGCGATATTCGCCCCGAAGTCAGCATCCAGAAGGGCGAGCCCTGGGGCGGCCTGGGAATTCGCGTGGAGCAACGCGGCTTTCAATGGAACAATCCGCAGGCGCGCGACGCCATATTCTGGGAATACAATATTGCCAATATTTCCGAATACACCCTGCCGGAAGTGGCCTTCGGTTACTGGGTGGATAACGGCATCGGCGGCGAATCGGACGACGAATTGGGTTATTTTGACACTAAAATCGATATGGCTTATTCCTGGGATAAAGACGGTAAGGGCGAGGCCGGCAAACCCACCGGCACCATGGGATTCGCTTATCTGGAATCGCCGGGCATTCCTTATGACGGCAAAGATAATGATGAAGATGGATTGGTGGACGAAAAGCGGGACAATCCAACGCCGGGCGAATTTGTGGGGCCCTACGACGGGATTGACAACCTGCAAAATTTCCTTGATTTTTACAATTTGAAAGAAGAAGACCTGCGTAGTCACTGGTCCAGCGATGAAGACCAGGACTGGGAAGACGGCAACGACCTGAACGGCGACGGCATTTATCAATCCAATGAATACGCCGGCGACGATGTGGGGCTGGATGGCGTTGGTCCACAGGAATTGAACTACACCGGTCCCGACGAAGGCGAATGCAACCACATGCCCGATTACAAACAGGGCGTGGGCTGCGAGCCCAACTACAATGCAACCGACGTGAGCGAGTCGGATATGGTCGGTCTCACTTCCTTTTACATGTTCCCCGTTCCGCAACACAATCCGCCTTACACGCGCTGGTTTCGCAACGATCAATCCATGTGGGAGCTGATCGGGCAGGACAGCCTGGTGGAGTATCTGGGCAATATTTCCAATTTAATCGAAACTTTTGCTTCCGGCCCGTTTCCCCTGTACCAGGGCAGGGAAGAGCGTATTTCCATGTCCGAATTGCACTCGTATGATGCGCTGGAAGGACTGAACTCGGATGAGCACTCAGCCCCTGCTTTGTACGAGGTCAAACGTATTGTGCAGGTTATTTACGAAAAAGACTACCGTTTTGCTCAGCCGCCTAAAATGCCCACTTTAACGGCAACGCCCATGGACGGCAAGGTCATTTTAACCTGGGACAATGTGGCCGACACCAAAACGCGCGATCCTTTCCTGGGCAATATCAACGACTTTGAAGGCTACAAGCTGTTTCGGGCCACCGATAAAAAGATGTCGGATGCGCAGGTCATTACCGATGGATTTGGCAATCCCATTTACTTAAAGCCCATTTTTCAATGTGATTTAAAAGACGGCATTCGCGGTTTTGCCAATTATGGCGCCATTAACGGCATTGAATATAACTTAGGCTATGATACGGGCATTGTGCACCATTTTGTGGACGAAAACGTGCAAAACGGCCGCACCTATTACTATGCCATTGTGGCTTACGATTACGGCGCGCCGCATATCGGGCCGGGCATTGCGCCATCGGAAAATAATATCATCATCGAACTGGATGAGGCGGAAGAGATCCGCCGCCTGGAAGACGGTTCGCTGGCCATCGGTCCCAATGTGGCTGTGGTAACGCCGCGCCAGGACGCCGCCGGTTACGTGCCGCCTTCCATTGATCAGCAAGATGATCAGCA
>NZ_JBSMDE010000061.1:0-32292 GCF_056497305.1 Caldithrix sp.
TTTGGCGCAGATTTAGCAGATATTCGCAGAAATAATTTAAACCAATTCTTCAACACGTCCTCCCTAAAACAGCATAAAAATTTTCGCATCCCGCTAAGCGGGATTATAAGTTTTGAAGGAAGTATTCTAATCCCGCCAAAAAAGGATGCGAAAATTTTTGTGATATGTAACTATTAACTGTTACACACTTAACTTTTACACATATACACCTTGCAGCGCCAACGGAAAATTTGTCCTGCCAGGGGAAGGGATTCTTCCTCCCCATGGAGCAGGATTCAGAATGACATGCCGGCACAGGCCCTCACCGCCTGAGCAACACTTGCCCTTTCATAAATTAATTCGAAATTCTTAATTTTTAATTAAAATTACTTCTTTGCCTGTCCGGCAGCATGACGGACGCCCTTTGCGTTTTTTTAAGGTGGCGGCTGTGCTACCTTAGACAGAGAGGCCATAAAATTTTTTTGTTTTTTTATCTGCGTAATCCGCTGATAAAAGTTTTTGCACCCTTTGTAACTTTTTATCTTCTTGGCCTTAAATCAATTTTTGTCTTAGATGCCTTTCTAACTTAGAACTCAAAATAGTTTTTAATTAAATAAAAGATTTCTGAAATGTCCTCTGGAGTCTGCGTCAAAGACAACCCACTGGTTAATAGGAATGCATCATCATAGGTATGCGTCCCGCAGAAGATGGTTTGATCAAAAATGTTTTTCCTCCACAAATGGCCTTTTAAATCATAGCCTTTTTCAGGCAAAACAAACAAATCCGGAATGTGTTTGACTTGTAAAGGATCCACAAACAGCGAATGATCTTCCCCAGCCGGGTGGCCATAGACCTCGTATCCCCGCACTACTTTATTAATGACTGGATTGCCCTGTGGATCTTTTAACTGCAACAATTTTGCACTGATCTCATTACAGACCTGTTCATACTCAATTCCAGGCCGGATTTTCCCTGTCTTTTCACGACCTTTTAGATTGATGTAGATGCGCCCGGGATACAAGCTGTAAGCCGTTGTTAATTCATGCAGGTCCTTCAGGTTTTGCGGAGGTGCCTGTTTAAAATAGAGGTAGCCGTTTTCTATCAGCCAGCGATTCAGGTTCACCTCATGCTTAAGTCGCGTAAAGCCATGATCAGAAAGCAAAACTAAGGCTGCTTCTTCTGCTAATTCGTTGATAAATTGCCCTAAAAGCCGGTCTAATGTTTGGTAGAAACTTAAAAAGTAGCTGGAATAAGGTTCAACCTTTTCTTCGTAATATTTCCAGAAAAAATGGTGCAGACGATCGCTTTCCATGATGTGGCCCATGAAAAATTCCCACGGCCCATTCTGGTAAAAGTAGTGCAGCATTTCAAACCGCTTTTCCATTATGCCCATAAGTTGTCGATAAAAGCGTTTTAAATCTTTCTTGCCTGCTTCCACATCAGCGTCAATCTGATATCCCCTGATCTTCAGAAATGGGCCAATAGCCTGGGGATAGGTTGCTTTCGAAAGATCCGTAGCCAAAAAGCCGCTCACTACAATACCATTCACTTTTGTTGGAGGATAAGTAAGCGGCACATTCATACTAAACACACGTTTTCCGGCATCGGACAGTAATTGCAATATTGTTTTCTTCTTAAGGTGTCGGGCGTTAGGTACAAACCACTCCAAAGAACCGGGATCGCGTTCAATGAATCCACTAATCCCGTGCTCTGCCGGTTTGGCTCCTGTTAAAAACGAGGCCCAGGCCACAGAAGAGAGCGGGGGATAAACAGAGGCTATCTTTTGAAATTCCGCTTTGTTTACTACAGCCTCGACATTGGGCATAAGGCCTTTACCAAGCAGATTCTGTAACAGACTAAACGGAACGCCATCCAGGGCGATGATGACTACTTGCTTACGCTCATTCATGATTTTATTGTCTCGTTCCAAATTACTTTACAACAGAGGAGTAATATACGACAGAAAAGGGATTAATAAAACAGGTAAGCGTTACTCCTGGTAGCATCACATCGTGCCTGAATCCTGAATGGATATTCAGACCTTTTACAGGATATTTATACATCCAGCAATGAAAAATCACAAATGAATAAACTGATTAAAAATGGATCAATGCCCGTCCAGCTACTTTACTCATCAGGCAGCTGCAAAGCAAAACAGAAACCTGCGTGGCTGGATGCCTCCGAATCACAGTTAAGATCGCACCAAAACCTATCGCTGTACCACCAGGTCATACTCCAGAAACACAGATCGTCATTGAAAAATCAAACGCCCAAAAATTAATTTTGCATAAAGTTAACAACTTTCTACTCCACTGGCGGTTCAAACAATAAAACACCAATTAAACCATAAATACCCGTAACTAAAACAATGACCAGGTCTAACCAGCTCTTCCCAATTTTTTGTTTGCGCTTCTTAAATATGAGTACAGCCAACAAAATAAGCACCATGTTAAAAATGATGGCCTTCACAGAAAAATCGTCAAAATAGAAGTTTATAAAATTAGTAGTATTTTTTCGAATCTGCAAAGTAAAAGGAAAAAGATAGCGGCTGAACAACCCCGCTGTGGATTGGTAGAATCCGGGCCAATTTTCCTGATAGGTATCGATTAATTGGTATTTACGATTTGTCGTAAAAGAAAGCAACTGTGTGTCTTTCTTAATATTAAAAATACGATAAAGCAGGTTCCCAAAGATGAAGAGATTATCTTCATCCGGATTGTAATTGGTGATGGGAATGTGTTGAAATCGATATTGATCATACATTAAAAAATAGACCTGATTCTTTTTGTCGATAACTACACCATAAAATTCTTTCAGGTCCCGTTCATTAACAAAGATGACTCGCACCTCAATGCTGTCCGGTTTGTGTGTGTTTCGGCAAACTGGTTTCCCATTCACCATTTTTAAATGGAAAAGCTGACCCTTACGGTCAACAATAAAAAATCCTTCATCAAATGGTTTTCGGGTAGTAATATTGCCAAATACCTTTTGCGCAGGGAAAATAAATCCCTGGTCTTTTAAAGCGTTGGTAAATCGTTTCGATTTTAATTTATTGATTTCATTTGTAGCTGCATTAATGAATTCAATACCCCGCGAGGTGATTCTAAAAAAATCTTCCGGTACACTAAGGGTTAAACGCGGAGGATTGGCTTCCATAAGAGGATACAGAGAGATTACAGGAGTATTAATATGATCGGGGCGAATACGCATGAACAGATTATTCATACGAACTTCTTGTAAATCGATTTTATGGCCCTTTATGGAATCTGGCATTTGACCTCTGGCCGCTAAAATACGGTAATTGAATAAGGGCAGTAGAGGATCGGCTTGATCCCGCGTAATCTTTTTCCCCTCTCTGGTCTGGTAATAAAATCCCTTGTCGTAGCGAGCAATCAGATAGTCCTCTAACACAGGACTGTAATAAGCCATGGGCGATGGTGTCTTTTTCTCGAAACTCAACCAATAATATTCCGGAATATAAACGGCCGAAACCAGGATAACGATCAAAATAATGAATAGTCTACTTATCTTTGTTATCATTTTTCCACTCCTCTACGAAAACGCTGTCCCGTATACAAGATAGTAACGCTAAAAAACAGCGAAGCGATGGTAAACCAGGGCAAAGCATGTTTGTACATACTGTATTCCGAATTGTAGGACAGAAAGAAGAGATAACCTATAGAAAAAATAATAAGCATGATGCGCTTAAACCAGATCGGTTCAACAAAGATGGCGGCCGCTGCCCAGTAAAGCGCAAAGCCAGCCAGCAACCAGGGAGCTATTGTAATCCAGACATTGAGCAAGAGCTCCCATGGGAAAATGTTCGCCGTTATCAGGGAAAATAAGCCCAGACCTAGCAAATTGATGCCCAAAATTACCACTGTTCCAAAGCCTACCATAAACAATAAGATGGTATTTTCATTTAACGGCAGGTGTAGTGTCAATTTTAAACGACTGGCGTTTATCTCGGGTAAATATTGTGTAAATACGATTACCAGGCCAATTAAAACCGGGAAAAATTTTAAATCGTTGAAAAACAATTCGCCCATCACGATCACCCGATACCAGTAATTATTTGCCTCAGCAAATCGAATTTGGTAAGAAACTTCGAGGGCGATCTTTAAAATCAGAACGATGTAGAGGCCGGCTAAAATAAATACGGCCGAGCGAACTTTAAGCCACTCCTTGTAAAATAACGCTTTTACCATGTCCACTCCTAATATTTTCCTGTTAAACCGATAAAGGCATCTTCCAGGGTCATGGGCACCTGCTGTAAATGTTTAAAAGGAACGCCCAATTTTTTCAGGTGCTCGGTTACTCGCTCCTGGCTTTGAAAAGAGTACACAACACCTCTGGTTTTAAAGATTTCAAAATTGGCGATTACCTCATCCTTTCCTAAATGCACATTGTGGCCCTGCGGGAGTTCGAAGGCAAATTGCTTGAAATTGGCTTTAAATTCCTTTACCGTACTGCTAAGCAACACGCCTTTGTAATCCAGAATTACAATATCTTCCACCAGATCTTCCAGGTCCTGAATGATGTGTGAAGTAATGAAAATAGTTTTATCGCGGCCCAGAGCATATTCTTTTAAATAGTCCAGAAACAATCGCCGATATCCGGCATCCAGGCCCATGGAATAATCATCAAGTATCATCAGATCCGGGCCCTGGGCCAAAATAAGTCCAAGGGCAACCTGTGAACGCTGGCCGCAAGACATGGTGGATAATTTCTGTTGGGGGGCAACCTCCAATTTTTCCATCAGATCATAATACGCTTCCTTTTTCCATTTAGGATAAAAAGCAGAATAGAACTTCTCAATTTGCGTCAGAGTCATAAAATTGTATTGAATATGTCCTTCCATCAAAAAGCCCATCCGCGCCTTGGTTTGGGGACTTAAATGTTGCGAATCTTCGCCAAAGATATAACAATGCCCTGAGTGTGGTTTCAAGTAGCCATGGAGGATATTTATAGTCGTTGTTTTACCGGTGCCGTTCTTTCCTAACAGGCCGAAAATACTGCCCTTCTTAATGACAAAATTTAGATTTTCATAAATTAATCGTTTTCCATAGTAATGCGTTAAATTAACACATTCGACGACATTTTCCATTGCTTTCCTCATTTAATTTTAAATATTTAAGGAGCATTAATGGTTTAAGATCAAAATCAAATTGTATTTTTGAATGAGCCAACCGTAAATGTTGATAGATCAGCTATCTCAGCGTTGCGTCTGATCAACAAATAAAGATTAAGCGCCGTTATGGAAATAACGGCGCTTAATCTTCAAAAGCTTATTTGACAAGCAACATCTTGCGAATCGCTTTAAAATTACCGCTATTCAATTCGTAGAAATAAACACCACTGGCTAAGTGACTGAAATCTATTCTGACTTTGTAAACGCCAGCATTTAATTTTTTATTAATTAATGTGGCAACCTTTTGACCGGAAACATTGTACACAGTTAAAGTCGTCTGGCCTGCCTTCTTTAAAGAGAACTCAACCGTCGTTAATGGATTGAATGGATTGGGATAATTTTGTTTCAGTAAATATTCAGAAACCGTCGCTCCTGAAGAATGACCAATGCTGACAATAATACCATTGGCGTTACTTTCGCCAGGAGAAGCCTTACTAAAGAAGACCCATTCATCGCTACCATCATCTTTACGCCCATAGGAGATATCCGTGGTTTGTTCATCATACGTTAACGAATCAATAAAACGGTAATTCCCTTCAAAGAATTCACTAAGACCAATTTGCTCTCCAGAGCCTTTTAACTTAATATTCACATGCAAAACGCCCTGTTCGGGTTGTTTATCCGCCCACAGCACCAGAAAACCTTTAGCCGGAATTGTTGTTGCTTCGGGTAGGGTATCAGCAATCTGAAAGGCTGTAGGATCGCTTAAATCATCCGTAATGTACATGCCTCCAATATTTACAGGAAAATCATTCGCATTGTAAATCTCAATCCAGTCATCGTATTCACCGTATTCATCGGCAAAGGCCGTATCGTTGGAAGCCATAAATTCATTAATAAACAGATTTTCGGTTGCTATTTGCGGTTCAAAATCTTTTTTCAAAACAATACCATCCGAACCGACGACCCACAATTTCCCATTAACATATTCCGCGCGTTCCAGGTTATTGCTGGTTACACTATCATCCTTTTGCCAGGTAAGACCGCCATCCATGGAATAATAAATTTTACCTTTTTCGCCAACAGCGTAAACCAGAGTATCATTTACAAAAGCCAGGCCATAAAAGTCATCGCCGTCAGGCTCAGTAAACACTTCTTCCAGAGTATCCCAATTGGCTACCGTTGTGTGAAAGATGTAACCTTTTTCTCCAACCACTACGCCGTTGTCGCCTTTGAATTCGATTCCCCTTAATTTCATTGAACCATAATCATGCTTCAGATAGAAAGAATCCAGCGTTGCCGTTGAGACCAGTAGTTTACCGCTGTAACAACCGGCCAATACTTGTTTACTGGAGACAGGCCACAAATCATAAATACTACTCGTTTCGGAATTGCCAACCAGTGCCCAGGTTTGGCCGCCATCTTCCGATTTCATAATGTAACCTTTACTGCCCGCAGCAAAAACCAGATTTTCATCCACAAAACGTACCACATAAATGCTTTTATCATCTTCATCCATCGGATTGGGAATTTGCTGCCAGGTTAATCCTCCATCTGTAGTACGAAATAATATGCCATGGTAACCGCCTGCCAGACCGATATTTTCATTGGCAAAATCAGCCGAATACAAGGTAGCCATTCCACCGATCAATTGATTATCCGGATAGGTCCAATTGTACCCCCCATCTGTACTAATGGTTGCATCACCTCTAAAACAAACTCCAAGAATGGTATTGGCAGGCGAAACGGCCAGGCCTTTAAAATCTACATTGGGCCATTCCAGTAAAGGAGAGTAAGTGGCTCCGCCATCGGTTGTTTTAAACCACTGCCCATCCTGTCCAAAAACATAGCCCGTATTTACATCCAGAAAGGAAAGAAACTGAATGGTATGGGCTGCCGGGATGTCAATATCAGTCCAGGAAGCACCGCCATCGGTAGTTATTGCTACATGTCCATCTGATCCGCCGGCAATAACCGTGGTCTCGTTCAGCAATTGTACCGTGCGGAATTGCACATAGTCTGTTGACCAGTTGGCGATCTGTTCATAGGATTTTCCACCATTTTGAGACAGGAATACCGTAAAATGGTAACCGACTACCGCAATGGTTGAATCGCCATAAGCGGCTACATCGTACAAACGTTTGCTAACTCCTCCGGGAAACGTAAGCTGTACAAAATTCCAGGTTTGTCCGCCATCATGGGTGTACCAGGTGGCACCTTTGTTTGCATCGGTAGCCACGACGCCCACATTTTCGTTACAAAACGCAATACCTCCATCCAGGTCCTGAACACTGCCGCCTACTTCAAACGAAAAATCACTCATAGTCCAGGTGGCACCGCCATCGGTTGTTTTTAATACTCCGTCATCACCTGCCACATAAACCGTATTTTCATTGACCACTGCAATAGCGTTTAAGTCGAATGTAAATTGAGCCGTATCGCCAACCTGAGTCCAGGTGTAACCGCCATCTTCTGTTTTGTAGATAAAGCCGCCGCTGGCAGCGCAGGCATAACCTACCAGATTATTGGCAAAACCAACATCCGTCCAGCTTGGGGCGCCTTCGTACTCCGGAAAATGCACAATATCCCCACTCTCTCCGCCGTCCGTGGTCATCATTACAGCGCCATTCTGCCCCACATACAGCCCGGTATCCGCATTAAAAAAAACGCCGTTATTGGGATAATATTCCATATTCCCAATTTGTACTACCTCCCAGGATTGGCCAAACAACAGGCCAAATAACCCGAGCACCAAAATACTTTGAAACACATACCGCATACCTGAGTCCTCCTCTTTTTAGATAAAACAAATGACCTAAGTGAAATTTCTTTATAAGAATTTTCGCAACTCAATTTGTAAATTAATCTGGTCCCTGGAACGATGGCGCGCAATCCCTTTCTTTCCGGCAAACTCGAGGTTTATTAACCAGATCGATTTCATTTGATGAAAAGAAATCCCCAAAAATCCTCCTGGCCCCTGGTAATCTCCGTAGTAATTCCAGATGTCTGGTTCATGATAAACCTGATACCATAGGGCTGAATGCACATACCAGCGCGGATACGGAGAATACAGAGCACCCATTTTTAATGTAAAGCCCTTGATTGATTTATGTCGAAAAACTTTTGCCAGATAATCCCGTTTGTCAGGTGCAAGGTGATGATAACGGCCTTCCAGGGCCAGGATCAAAGGATGCAATGCGCCCAGACGACGGGACACTCCGACCGCTAATTCATGAAAGCGTTGAAAGGAACGATAGATGGCCAGCCTTTTAACTGGCTCTTCTGCCCAATCTTCTAAATAGCGAAACCGATAGCGTAATGTAATACCACTATTTAACTGTTTTGTAAAAAAATAGCGCCATACAGTGGAAAAATAGTAATTTTGCCCATAGTAATATCCATCATATTTACGCACAAGGGGACTATCGTACACTTCCTGCCAGCCATATTTGTAACCGGCATGAACCACCCCCTTCAAGCGCGCAAAATCGAACATGATTTGAGGCTCTGCCTCTATGCCTTTGGTACGCGTATTCCGGTCGTCTGTACTAGTAGCTGCAGTAAAAATAAACTCGCCTCTGTAACGAAAGATAACCGGGCTGGTGCCATCGGGCTGTTTTTCGATTTTGATGATGTCCAGCACATCAAACGGCCTCAGAGAAAAGCCCAGCACAACGGATGGGCTAAAACGGACGGCCAAACTGAGATCGGTGCGGATCTTTCGTCTTATGATTTCCGGCATGGAATAGACCTCTTTGAGTCCGCGGTAAATTTGATAATGCAATCCTGCACCCCACCACACATTTTTTAGCACCTTATGGCTAAAGACCACCTCCACCTGAGGCCCAATGTAAGAAAAATTACCTTCTACAGAATCGCAGGGCACAAATGGGTCGGGGCCATAAGGCTCAATTTCTATGGCGCGGTTTACTCCGGTCAAATAGTCCATATTATAGGCCACCGAGCCGTAAAATGCCTGATTGTCCGCTACATGTTTCTGTCCGGAAAAATACACACTGTTTTTATGAACGCCATAGGCATCCCACCAGCGTCGAAGCTTACCCCATGAATTTTGGCTGTTCAAGGCAACGGTCATCCAATTCGTAGAATCAGCGGCCTGCAGCCAGGCAGAGTTCTGGCTGAAGTGGTAAAGATTGAGTTCATTAATATTGGCCGGGATAGCGATTTCGATAGCTCCGAGAGGCCAGCGGTAAATATTACCCGCCTTACTTTGACCAAACAATAAGATCAGTAAAATTAAAAAAGTAAAAACAGATTTTGTCATGTTAATATCCCGGTGTAGGATGATCCAGAATAATAAAATCCAGGCTACTGTTATTGGTGTCAAAGCCGGGTTGACGTCTTTGCACCGATTTCCCACTATATTTACTCATGCCTACGCCAGCAAAACCGGCATCGACGCGAACGGTTAACTCTTTTTGTGAATTGGGATTCGAACTGTATTCCACGCCATCCAGAATGGTATTTAACGGGACATGATAGTATTGATAGCCATATTCCGAAACTTCACCCGGGTAATAATCACTTCCATCAGCCAGGAGAACAAAATTGTGTGATAAATTGATCATGAAATCGGTCGAGTTTGCCGGAATAACATTGACCACATTGGGAGCGGGGTTATCGATTTCGGCGCCATATGGATTGTAGAATTCCCAGTCGGCATCGGACAGATCCAGAGCCGTATCGATGTATTGCGAATGGTCTATCGCATCCTGAGCTACAACCACGTACTGATGCGGTTCTAAAGGATATTGCCTACCGGTTTTCGGTTCGCCAGGAAACTGGTAGATGTAAATTACCTGCACATAATCCACTGAGTCCTGATTGGGGTTATGTCTTTGTACACCGCGGCATAAAATCAACGCATCCAGATAAACCGTTGAATCGCTGTTATTGTACAATTCAACAAATTGATCGTAAAAATAGAACGCTTTATTTTTAGGACCACAATAGTAAATTTCATTAATCACCAGAGAAGATGGGGCGCTTAAATGGGCTTTTACCGTATCCTCAAAAGTCTGGTTTACCATTTCGAGCAATTTGTTACTCCGCAGGGTTAAAGTGTCGTTCTGACCTTGATTACCAACCTGCACAATCACTTCCTTTTCAACGGTGAGGGTATAGCTGCCCAGTAATAAATTCTTAAACTCCACCACGCCCTGGCTGTCCGCATAGGCCACATACGTTTTAGGTACCCCCGGTTTTTCATAATAATTGTTTGATTTTAAGGTCGCTTTGGCATTGATTAATGGCGCATATCCCAATTCGGGGTCAGTCTTTATCAATCCGCTTTGATCAACTAAAATAGCGCGCAATTGCAAACTGCCGTCATTTTGAGTGGGCGGATTTTTTGCGCAGGCCAGCATTAAAAGGCCGATAGCCAGCAAACCAATGTTCTTTAACATGCACCCGATCCCCTCAAAATTTTCTACTGCATTACTTTTAACAAATCATTCAATTTAGCGCTAAAGGCCACACCCCAGAACATTTCAGGGTTGCGCGATGCGTAACTGTCGTAACGCGTTTTGTAATAAGCCAGATCATTAAAAATATTTTCCACATACAGAGAAATTTCGGCGCCCCTGAAAAGAGATTTGCTGACAATGATACTAAACAACCATTTATCATTGGGTTTACTATCATCAACCGAAGTATTAATCTCTGAAAAAGAACGATCCAGGCGCATCAGGCTTGAAGTTTCGGCATCGATTGGTATTAACTGACCGTCCTTGTAGTAACCCAATGCATGTGTGGTTGCATTGCCGATGCTAAGGTACCTGTCCCACAAAACTTGTTGGGCCCGAAATGTTAACCAGATACCCAAACTTTTGGCAATGTAGTCGATTTTATAGTTGATAATGGTTTTTTGTCTCCAGCTTGTGGTCGGTTTGTAATAAGGCAAAATTTGCATGTCTTCCGGAACGACCCAACCGGTTGGCAAGGTGTCGCCGGCTGTGTAATTCCGTGCAGTAGAAGCAAATAGCGGAAATTTATCTTCTGTACCAGATCGACTGAACGTGTAGGCGGCGCTGATTAAAAAACGCATATTGAGTTTTGCAATGCGGTGCGTTCTCACCAGGAATTCAAGACCGCTATTGTTTACCCATCCCACATTTCGAGAAAACCCATAACGGGACGTAATGAGCAATATTTTTTCTATTGGATTTTTAACAACTTTATTCGGCCAATCTGGCCATTCATACCGATAATAAATAAGTGGATATGCCAGTCTTTTAGGGACACCATGTGTTTTTTGCAAGAAGCCATTCAATGTAAAAGCGAACTTCCCCACTTTCTGATCCAGGCCAATTTCATATTTCGTACTCTGATAGCCTTTTAGTCGGGCATTGGTTCGATCGTACACATAAGTCGTAATCAGCGGTACCTGTATGGTGGTATCCCGTCCATCCGCCAGCGTTTGATGTTGCAATCCAATATCGTTCACATCCAGGTAATATTTTTCCGGATAAAGTGTTGAAAGAGCCGGTGTTTTAGAGGCCTTGCTGAAAGTTAAACGCAATTGGGTATGCTTAAAAAGTTTCAACTTAAGGCCTAACCGCGGATTTACAAAAGTCCCTTGCCTTGCTTTAAAAACATCCTGCTTATTGAAAAGATTAAACGGTGCAAATCCACGCGGATTATAGCTATCGATTCGAAAGCCAAAGTTGAATGTAGCAGGAAGCAAAATCCTGGCCGTTATGCGGTCTTCGGCAAAGAAAGAGAGTTGAGTAATACCTGGAATATCGCTGAATGAACGCGGTCGAATATTTCCGCCCCCATTGGGAGGCCGCAGCAAATCGAATTGTTTGCCCGGTCCGTTGTTCCACTCGCTCTGGTACTCGCTACCTGCTAAAATACGGTGTAAAAATCGACCGGTAAAAAAGCGATGCGTTAATTTTACCTTAAAACCATAAGCCCATTCATCACCAATAGTGCGCACATCGGAAAAATAAACCGGATCGGCAAAAATACCCTCAATGGTACCCGGTCCCATTAAATTCGTTGCATATCCTAAATCCCGTGTTTCCAATTTGTGTTTCCAGCTGTTGCGCCGTTTATAGTCTAAAAAATTGCGCATGTAAAAGGAGGTCTGTTTGCTTCGCTTAAAATTAACCCTTTGCGAATAGGTGATGTGAAAATCCCGATTGTAGGCTCTTGTCTTGTTGGGATCGGATTCATCATTGTCTTCTTCAATTTTGCGGGAAAAACGCAGTCCCTGGGTTACTTTTAGCCGTTTTTCCAGAAAATAATTGCTGGCTTTCAAATCAGCTGCAATCCGATGAAATTCATCTCCTTGAATGCGAATATCCCGTTCACTGAAACCGTAATTAAAATTGTAAACAAAATAGGTGTTCCAGCGTCTGAAGCTGCCCATCAGGTTAGCTTCTTTGGTATCCGGATTATTTTTGACCTTGAGACGCGTGGGAACGTTTTCCGTGCGCGTGGTAGCCACAATGACGCCGGAAGTATTGTCCCCGTATTCAACTGAAGTGGCGCCGGACTGCACCTCCACACGTTGCAGATTATCGGCCACAATTTCCCGCAGGTCGTATTCGTTTTCGGCAGTAGCCTGTACTTTGGTGCCGTAATTCACGCCCACGCCGGTTTGCAAATCCACGTTGTTGGAAAGGGGCACATCGTCTAAGATGATTTTCGTTCCAAAGGCCGAACCCACATCGCCCAGATTGCGTAGATTGATCTGTTGTTTGCGACTGAGCCCCAGATTGGTCGCCTTTTCATTACCCGGGATCATTTCCAACACATCGGCTAAGCTGGTAGCCTGCATGTGTTCGATCTCTCCACTGGTAATGCGATGGATGGTTTCCGGTTCCTGGGGTAATAAGTCTCTTTGTGCCGTCACCTGAATGCCACCGATTTCTAAAAATAAAAATTCATTTTCATTCCCAGGGTACATAGTCACCTTCAGACGTGTGATCTGGTTGGCGCTAACCTTTACTTCGGGAATGACCAGCGAATAAAATTCTTTTTTAATAAAAATCAGATAATAGCTGCCTGGCTGTACGCGGGAAAAGAGAAATTCACCATTTTCATCCGATTTGGTGGACACATTTTGGCCTTCGATGCGCACAATGACTCCTGCTAATTTTTCATTGCTATCCGTTTTTACAATGGTGCCCATAATCGTACCGGTCTGGCTCTGGGCAAAAAGAGGTACAATAGATAAGGCAATAACCAGCAGGACTCTGTGCATTATTTTTCTCACAGCCTCAGATTTATATTTATTTGTCCTAACTTAATAATATAATTTTAACTTTTCAATAGAAAGTTTCTAATCTTTACTAACCCTTTTTATTCTAATCCATATATTCTTGTTTTTTTAGAAAATTATACGATCTCACGCCGTTACTTCTATTTTAACAAAACCATTTTTTGAATTGCCACATTTTTTCTGCTAATTATTTTACAAAAATAGAGACCGGATCCAACCGGCTGTCGCTGCTCATTCAAACCATCCCATAGCACAGCGTGCACTTTTCCAGGAGTCAACATTTTTTCTTTTAAAAGCGTACGAACTTTTTGCCCTAACGTATTGTAAATATAGATTGTAACGGCATCAGTTTGTTCCAAGGTAAACTGAATTATGGTTGTGCTATTAAAAGGATTAGGATAATTTCCCAGTAAGCTGAATTGATAGGCTGGTTGTCCGAACGTAGCCAGCGCCGTGGGATAATTTTTCCCTACAAAAAGCTCGTCGATGGCCCAACCCCAGCCATTGGTTGCCTGATCGGCATGTAAACGAAATCGCAGGTAGATTTGAGTTCCAGCATCATAAAAAGCGCTTAATAAGGTGTCATGCTTCATGAACGAATTTGAAGCTGGGGCGCGTTTTTCTTTAAAAGCGTTCAACCACTCGTTGTTCCATCGGGCATCGTAAGGCTCTATTACCATATTCCAGCTAAGGCCATCTGTGCTGGTTTCAACGGTTACATAGTCCCACATTTGCGGATAGGGGTAATAGAACCCTTTGTCGCCGGGTTCCACTACTGCAATATCAAAATACGTCAAACGTAAACTGTCGGAAACAAGAAGAGGATAGGGCAATAGAGCAATATGTTCCTTATCATCGGCGTAGGGATGGGTTGTGTGCAAGGTGGCAGTGGTAAATCCCTTTTCCAGCGAAACCATAAAATCCCCTTCAAAGGGATTTTTACCGTCTTCAAAATTTAGGTACAGACTGTCGCGTGTTTCAAAGGTTTCAATAGATTTTGTTTGCGATACATAGAGCGAGTCTTCCTTGTACCCTGCTAAATGAATTTGTAAAACAGCGGGCCGCTGAACGGCGCAGTAAGCAAAGGTATCCACATAGGCTTTTAAGTTGAACAGGGTTACCCTGGGGACATCGTTTACGAACACTTTTAATGAATCGTAGGCGCCTTGCGTAAAAAAGCTGATTCTCAGAGAATCGGTATTGGGATTGGGCAAAGGTAAATCGGCCAGCAATGGTTCTTTGACCGGCAAATTGTAAGTGCGCAGAGTATCATTATCCAGCGTCCACACCCCTCTACCGTGCGTGGCAGCCACAATTTGATGTCCCACTATTTTCATGCTACGCACCGCCACCGCAGGCAAATTTCGATCAAAATAAGACCAGCTCTGGCCGCTGTTGTACGAAACAAAAACGCCGATATCGGTACCAATCCAGATCTGGCTGGAATCGTAAGGCATAAAAAGCGCACAGTGAACCGGAACCTCCGGCAAATTGTGCGTAATATCTTCCCAGGTCTGCCCCAGATTGCGTGTTCGAAAGATTTTTCCATAGCCATAAACGCCAAATAGGGCCAGCGCTGTGGCGCTATCAAAGGGCGAAGTGGCAAGACCAGTGAGGTAGGCATTTAAATTTTCATCGGGATTGGAAACCGTTCGAAAGTTTTTCCCGCCATCCGTGGAAACATTGATGTAAAAAGACGAAGTAGCGGCCCAGACAATATTCGAATCTCGTTCGGAAATGGCCAATTTAATCCACCGGTAGCCGCCTAAATGCACATCAACCGCTTGCCAGCTCTCAGCCCCATTGTAACTGATGTAAATTTTATTGGTATCCGAAGCGGTAATCAATTTTTTGGGATTGTGCGCATCCATGACCAGCGGCGTGTGGAAAATATTGCTCTCTGGCAGGCCATTGTCCTTTAGCTTAAAATAGTCCCCGGAAGTTATTGATTTGTAAACTTTAGAATTGTAAAGCGTGCCGTAAACTATTTGGGCGTTCTGGTCGTCCCAGGCGCAGTCAAATCCGTCGCCGCCGATCTTTTTGGCCCAGGCACTGGTCGGCGATGGATTTTTTGGTGAAACCAGTGTTCCATTGTCCTGCGTGCCGCCAATGTACTGATCAGCCTCAGGATTTCTGTCTGCATCGTAAAATTGAGTGATGTTTAAGCCCCTGTTGCGGCTTTCCCAGCTTTTACCTCCATTGTAAGAATAAAAGACTCCCCCGTCATTAGCCACCAGCATTTCAAAAGTAGAATCCGGATGTTCAATGACCGCAATACAGTGCTGATCGGCATGAACATAGGGGTAAGCAGAACTGTAGTACCAGCTGCTCAGTTTTTCGTAACTAAAGCCATTGTTATGAGTATCAATTTTGTACAGATCGACGCCGCCCACGAACACAATTTCCGGATCAAAGGGATGAACCAGAAGGGTATTATTGTACCAGCCCTGAGATTGTAGCCAATTAACCGCATTTCCCAGATTGTGCCAGGTTTTTCCACCGTCGCTCGATTTAAACAACCCCAACAGGGCATAAGCGGTGTCGGCCGCTGCTGCGTAAACAAAATTGGTATCTACCGCCGAAATGGCCAGTTCAATGCGAGTAGGGTTTTCAATAGAATCACTCACAAACTGCCAGGTTTCTCCCAGATCAATGGAGCGATAGATGCCCCCTTTCCAGGTTGTAATAAATAACGTGTTAAAATGTAATGGATTACAGACAATCTGCTGAACGCTTTTCCCGATGTCAAAAACTTTTTGCCAGGTTTGCCCCCCATCCAGAGAACGCAGAACACCGGTTTTCGTGGCTACCAGCAAAGTATCAGGGTGGAGGGGATGGACCACAATACGATTTACAAAGCGGAAGTCGTAGGCCTCACTGGTGGAAGGCAGTTGCAACCAGCTTAAACCTCCGTCGGTTGTTTTGAATATGCCGTCGCCGGTAATCGCATCGTAATTAAAAAATCCTTCGCCGGTACCGGCGTAGAGGATATCCGGTTGCGAATCGCAGATGGCAATGGTAGAAACGGACAAAACGGGCATGTCATCTGTTTGGCAGGTCCAGCTCTGCCCCCGATCCTGGGTGAGCCAGATTCCTCCACCCACCGCGCCTACCCACCAGCGGTCAGGATTTTGTGGATGTATAACCAGCGCGCGCGCCCGGCCGGCAATATCTGACGGCCCGCGGTCTTTCCAGGTTAAGGTATTGGTTACCGAAAAAAGATGATATTGTTGTTTTGCCTGACGAAAGGCCCGAAAACGCCAATTGGAAGGATATGAAAACTTTTTGCCAATCTGTGAGCGCAATACAACTTGTTCCAGAGCGGCTTGATCCGGATGATCGGGGCGTGAGAGGGGTTCAGACCTTTCCTGCTCGTACAAGGTCCGGTTAAACTTTGGCCCTTCAGCAGTATAATTGAGAATCAATGGAAGAATCAGGAAAATACCTGACAACAAGATAAAAATAAAAAGCCATACTTTAAGCTTCATTGCCTGCCCTTCCTAAACACAAGTGAGCGGAAGAATGGCTCCTATTCGCAGGTAGGTTCAACCAACAGCGTAAATAATTCATCCAATGGAAGGCCCGCTCACCCAAAAACACACCTTCATCTTTTCTCTGATTCTGTTACATCCAAAAACAGACAGACGGTTCATATTGGGAACAACAGAACATGATAGAGAAGTTAACAATAAAATTAAGATATTGTCAAAAAAAATACTACTCGTTTTTTACCTGGCTTTTGCACCGTATTTATGGTTATGAAAGGCATCCAATTGGGAGATGATGGTTTCGGGGATGGCTAAATTTCCCGTGCCAATTACAGGCTTGATTTCTTTTTTGGCTTCTCCATGAAAATCAGAACCACCGGAAACAACCAATTCGTTTTCCCGGGCATACTGGAGTAAAAAAGCGGTCAACTCCGAATCGTGTAACGAATAGTAAGCTTCAAGTCCATCGATACCGCGGGCTAGAAGGGCATTCAGCCGTTTGCGCAGCTCCTCATAGGTTCTGGCCCCAAGGCTGACAGGATGGGCAACAACAGCCAGGCCCCCTGCTTTGTGGATTAAGTTTATCGCTTCGGTTAATTGAAATTTCTTTTTAGGGACATAGGCCGGTGCGTTTCGGCCAATGTATTTTTGGAATGCTTCTTCCATAGTATGAACCAGCCCGGCGTGAAGGAGGAGGCGCGCGATGTGCGGCCGGCCGACGCTCTCTTTGGCTTCCAGCTCTTCCGTTCTGGCAGGCGGAAGCAAGATCCCTATCTCCCTTAATTTTTGTACGATTAGACGCGCCCGTTTTTTACGTTCTTCTCTCAATGTTTGTAATGCAGCCTTGAAATCAGGATTCTTAATATCAATAAATAGCCCAAGTAAATGGAGGTGGGCTTTGCCCGGCAAGGGGTATTCAATGCTCAGCTCCACTCCGGGAATCAAACGCATTTGATGGTCGCGGGACAGCTGATCGGCCTCTTCTATGGCGCTAATGGTATCGTGATCGGTAATGGCAAAGGTATTTACGTCATATTCTTTTAGCAGAGAAATCAATTCTGCCGGACTCAAGGAACCGTCGGAATGCGTAGTGTGCAGGTGTAGGTCAACGGCCATCACATATACCCCAGATCTTTCAGGCGCTGCTCAATATCCGATGCACTCTTTTCTTTTTGCACAGGGTCCTGTTGCTCCAGGTAGTTTTGCAAAATGGCGATTACAAAATCGTTAAAATTCAATAATCCACTTTCCTTTCGCAGTTTTTCCAGCTCCAGATACAACGATTCTGGTAATTCGATTTCAATTTTCTTCATCTCCCAATCCTCCATCAAACATAAAAAAAGGCGGACAAGTCCGCCTTTGATGTTAAGCTTTTACAATTTTATCCCGATGTTCCAGTACGTTTTTGGTGGCGTTGCGCGTATCCACCACCAATTGCGCATTTTTTACAATGAATGGCCAATCGTAGGCCGAATGATCCGTTGAAACCAGCACACAATCATATTTTTGGATATTTTCCGCTGTCAATTCCACGCTCTCTTTGTGGCCCACATGGTACATGCGCATTTTAGGCAAAACAGGAATCAGCGGATCGTTGTAATCCACATGGGCTCCCTTCTCTTCCAGAATTTCCATTAATTTAAAGGAAGGAGATTCACGCGGATCGTCCACATCTTTTTTGTAAGCTGCGCCCAGGATTAAGATTTTGGAGCCTTTTATGCTTTTGGCCCGATCATTCAAAGCATCGGCCACTTTATTTACCACGTAATAGGGCATAAATGTGTTGACCTCGCCGGCCAGCTCGATAAAACGTGTGTTCATCTCATATTCGCGCGCTTTCCAGGTTAAGTAGAAAGGATCAATGGGGATACAGTGCCCGCCGAGACCAGGACCAGGATAAAAGGGCATAAAACCAAAAGGTTTGGTAGAAGCCGCTTCAATGACTTCCCACACGTCGATGCCCATGCGATCGAGGATCATTTTCATTTCATTGACCAGGGCAATATTGACGCTGCGGAAGATGTTTTCCAGCAATTTGGTCGCCTCGGCCGCCTGAGTGGATGAAACCGGAACCGTTTTGACAATCACCTGATCGTACAGGGCTGTGATCAATTCACGGGCATATTCGTTATTGGCACCCACCACTTTGGGAATGGTTCGAGTATTGAATTTGGGATTGGCCGGATCTTCACGTTCCGGGGAAAACCCTACCCAAAAATCTCGATCGCCTTTAAGGCCCGATTTTTCTAAAATAGGTTTCAGCACTTCTTCTGTTGTTCCTGGAAAGGTTGAGCTTTCCAGGACAATCAATTGACCGGCCCGGATGTGTTTAGCCAGGGTCTCTCCCGTGCCAGTGATGTACGATAAATCCGGTTCGCGATGTTTGGTTAAGGGAGTAGGCACGCAGATTAAAATGGCATCGACCTCTTTAATGCGTGCAAAATCGGTAGTTGCTTCAAACAGCTTGGTTTCCCGAACCTTTTTTACTCGCTTTTCGTCAATGTGTTTGATGTAAGACTGACCGGCATTCAGCTTTTCAACTTTGTTAGAATCGATATCAAAGCCGATGGTTTTAAAGCCCTGATCGACAAATTCCATTAACAGGGGCAGGCCCACATAGCCCAGGCCTACCACGCCGACAACCGCTTCTTTATTCTTAATTTTGTTTAATAAATCCATCATACAATCTCCATTTTAAGTAATACACAAGGTAATAAGTCGAGGCCATTATTTCTTGTACTTTAAAGACGATGGACGTCCGATGGGGAAATAATCAATACTGATCTTGGCCATTCGTTTGGGTTCATAAAGGTTTCGTCCGTCAAAAATGACTGGTTTTTTCAACATCTCTTTAATAAGGTAAAAATCGGGTTCGCGGAATTCATTCCATTCGGTCATAATAATCAGAGCATCGGCGCCTTCCAGAGCGTCGTAGCGTTTTTTTACCAGAAAAACCTGTTTGTTCAGCAGGTCTTCAAAGCGCCATTCCGCTTCTTTAAGCGCTTCTGGATCATGGGCCTGGATTCTGGCGCCTTCCTTAGCCAGGGCACGAATCAAGGCAATGGCCGGCGCCTCGCGCATATCATCGGTATTCGGTTTGAATGAAAGCCCCCAAACCGCGAATATCTTTCCTTTTAAATCGTTGTTAAAATAATTTTTAATTTTTTCCAGCATGATGGTTTTCTGGCGATTATTGACTTCCTCGACGGCTTCTAAGATACGTAATTGCATGCCATAATCTCTGGCTGTACGAATAATAGCTTTAACATCTTTTGGAAAACAGGAACCGCCATATCCTGTGCCGGGGAAAATAAAATAGGGGCCAATTCTGCGGTCAGCACCAATTCCACGGCGTACCATGTCCACATCGGCGCCTACTTTTTCGCACAGATTTGCAATTTCGTTGATGAAGGAAATTTTGGTGGCCAGCATGGCATTGGCCGCATACTTAGTAAGCTCGGCGCTGCGGATATCCATAACCAAAATTGGTTTACCAGTGCGCACAAAAGGTGCGTACAAATTGCGCATGGTTTCCGCCACCTCTTCGTTATCGGTCCCGATCACCACACGATCGGGCTTTAAAAAATCCTCAATGGCTGCTCCTTCTTTCAAAAATTCAGGATTGGAAACAACCGCAAAATCATGCTTGGTATGTTTGCGAACCTCTTCCTTAACCTTATCTGCCGTACCCACTGGAACCGTGCTTTTATTGACAATAATTCTAAAACCGTTCATGTTTTTGCCGATGTCCCGCGCCACAGCCAGCACATGCTGCAAATCGGCCGAGCCATCTTCTTTTGGAGGTGTTCCGACAGCAATGAAAATAATTCTTGATTTTTCAACGGCTTCTTTAATATCCGTAGTAAACGACAGGCGATCCTGATCCATATTGCGTTTGACCATTTCTTCCAGGCCCGGCTCGTATATTGGTATTTCACCATTTTTTAATTTTTCAATTTTGTTTCGATCTTTATCAACACAGATGACATCATTACCAACATCTGCAAAACAGGTTCCGGCAACAAGGCCAACATAACCTGTACCAATAATTGCAACTCTCATTTTTTACTCCTTTCACGTTCATTTTCGCACATCTTGTGTTATCGGAAAATTTTTTTAATTACTTAACCAGAAATATTTCTTTATTTATTCGTTTGATTTAGAAGACATGTCTATTTTAATTAAATAATCAACGAATTGGAATCGCTAAAGTTAATATTTATTTCTGTCAAAGATTTAAATTAGATCACAAATTACGAGTTTATTTAATGAAATAATTTTTTTCTTGATCTGGAACCGCGTTCACCACCGTAATAGTGGTGGTAATAGTAATAGTAGTACGAACCGTAAATGCCCTGTACGTCAAAGCCATTGAGCACGATTCCTAACACTCTGGCGGCCACAGAATTCAACATATTCACGGCCCGCTTAATGGCATCGCGTTCGGTCTGGCCGGCATAAACAACCAGCAGGGTGCCATCCACCTTGGTACTGAGCACCGTGGCGTCGGTGACGGCAATCACCGGCGGACTATCAATCAGCACAACATCAAACTGTTCCTGCAAGCGATTCAAGAAATCTTCCATCTTTTGAGAAGCCAGCAGTTCCGAAGGATTTGGCGGCAGAATTCCGCTGGTTACCAATTTCAAGTTTTCCACAACCGTATCTTTAAAGATTTCTTCGTACGAGGCGCTACTGGCCAGATAGTTGGTTAAGCCCACATCCCTGCCGGTACCAAAGACAGAGTGTAGAATAGGACGTCGTAAGTCGGCATCAATCAATACAACGCGATTACCCGCCTGGGAAAGCGCAATGGCTAAATTAGCCGCCGTAGTCGATTTACCTTCTTTAGGGCCAGCGCTGGTTACCAAAATGACTTTCAGTTCTTTTTCAATTTTGCTGAACTGCAAATTTGTGCGCAGGGTGCGATACGCTTCGGAAACGGGGGATTTGGGATCAATGTGCGTAATCAGACGGAATTCAATTTTAGCGCTTTCATTCAGTTTTAATTGCGCCTTTTCGATTTTTTCTGTCTCTATTTTAGGGATGGTGGCCAGCACATTGTAGCCCAGGCGTTCCAGGTCTTCCGGTTTGCGCACAGAGCGATCTAAATATTCAATCATAAACGTAATGCCCACGCCCAGGCCCAGGCCTAATAGGGCGCCCAGCATCAGGTTCATGCGTTTGTTTGGTTTTACCGGGCGCACGGGTTTGACGGCCCGATCAATGATTTTCACATTTCTGGCCTGCGCCGATTCCTGAATTTTGGCCTCTTCCAATTTTTGAGTGAGCATCATGTAGGTCTGTTCGTCGACCTTACGCCGGCGCTCCAGTCTGGCCAATTGCAACACTCGGTCCGGTAAATTTTCCAGCCGTTGGTTGTATTTGTCCAGAACCTGTTCCAGAGAGGCGACCTTGGCTTCATCCGCTTTAATTTCACCATCCAGACTCAACAATTGAGTCACCAATTCCTGCGAAATTTTCAGGGGATCAGAAATCATGCCGGAATTGGCAATTTTAGCTGCCTCTTCGCGAATCTTATTTTTTAAAGCGTTGATGCGTTCATCATAGATGCGCAGCTGGGCTTCGAAATATTCATTTTTGTTGGTCGGCGCCTCTGACTTTAAGGCTGTAAGATAGCTGGTGCGTTCAGCGACAATTTGGGCCAGTTCTTCCTGTAAAGATTGAATGTAGGGTGTGGAAATTTCACTCAAATTGCCTGGCAGGGTCTGTTTGCGTTCGGCTAATCTTTGTTCCAGGCTCTTTTTCAATTCGCGTTTGGTATTTAAATCGATGCGCACCTGTTCTAACATGGATTCGGTTTCGGAGAGTCGTGTGACCAGCTCCTGGGTTTCGGCATCCAGACTGGCTATTTTCTCTTTTTCCTGAAATTTTCTTAATTGCTCTTCCGACTCTTTGAGTTCTTTGGCCTTAATCGCCAGGCGATCTTCAATAAACTTACGCATTTCGGTTACTTCCAGCCGATTGGTCTCGGCATTCAGTTTAGCAAACTCCTCGGAAATGGTGTTGGCCAGAAAAGCCGCTTCAAAAGGGCTGCCGGCCTGATAGGTTAAGGTGATGATGTCCGTGTCGCGCTTTGGTTCAACTTCCAGATTATTCATTAAAATATGAACTCGATCTTCAAAGGTCAGCTCGGTACCATCTTCCAGGGGCCGGAAGAAGCTGATGGAATCGCGAAAGGTAGAATTTTCCAATCGATGCACCACACGTTCGGCTACATTACGGCTTTTCAAGATTTCGATCTGATTATTCAACATATTGGTTTGAGAACCAAAGGTGGTTAAATTAAATAAGGCGCGATCCATGGAATCATTACTCTCAATGAGCAGGGTGGTAGAAGCCTCATAGGTTGGCGCTGTGGTAAAGGTGTAAATTACCGTGGCAGAAAATACGGCCAGAAACGACAAAACAATAAGCCAGCGGCCACGATAAAGGATGCGAATGTAATCGGTTAAATGTAACGGTTGTTCTTCGTTTTCCCACAAATCTGAATCAAATGTTGGTGGAACTTTTGGCTCCAAGGCAAGGGCCCCTTTCTTTTTCTTTTTTAAGGTTTCACCAAAACTCTATATGATCGATTTAATTCCGAATTTCTTTAAGACCATAACTTTTTACCCAAGCGCTTCCATATTTTTTTCCACTTATCCTGGGCCGGCAGTAAATGGTTCTCATTGATTTCAAAATAGTGCACCTCTCCTGCCTGAATCGCATTCAGAGGATTCCGGAAAAATAGAATTTCCAGCGCCTCTTCATCCAACAAAGGCTGTAATTCATTTCTGGCCTGTACCAGGGTCTGATAGCTGCGGTTTTCTGTCTCATGCGCATCCGAAGCTACAAAATGCGTCATGCCGCTTTTGATTAATTTTAAGGCCATATTTTGCACCGATTTGCCAAATTGCCCTACAATGCTACCGGCATTAACCTGGATTAAACATCCCTGTTGTACAAAGGTCATCAACTTATCTATCTTATCGTGCAGGTAACGGTAGCGTTCCGGATGGGCCAGCACCGGGATATAGCCTTTAAGGCGCGTCTTGAAAATGAAGTCGCCAATCCCATCCGGCAAATCAAACAGCGGTAGTTCGAACAGGAAGTACTTTTTGTTGTTGTTAAAGGTTGCCCAGGGATATTGAAACCAGTCAAAAATGCGTGAGGAAAAAAACATTTCGGCCGACAGGTAAAGTTGCAGGGGCAGTTTTTCTTTTCGGGCCAATTGCTTAACCTGTTCGAAATGGCGGATTATCTGGAGGCTAAATTCCTCATCTGTTAATTCGGTGGCATGAGGCGTAGCCAGTAAGGCTTCAAAATTAAAGGAAGCGGCCTGTTCCAGCATGGCCATGCTGGTTTCCAGATCGTAGGCGCCATCGTCAAGGCCAAATATGTAGTGTGAATGTAAATCAACAAAGCGCGCTGTTTTCATAAACGGCCGATCCTATCGCATATCAACCACTTCCATGTCCGGAGATGGTGTAAAGGTAAATAGATCATCTGGAAGTTTGCTGCTTGTAGAAATCTTGGAAAGATTAAAAATGGATTTATTGCCATTTAGATCGATTATTTCAATTTTTACAATTTGCCATTTTTTGTCCTGAACCCAGATTTTAATGGCGCTGAAATATCCCTGGACATCTTCTTTAGGTTCCAGCTTAACCACGTAGGTTCGTTTTCCGTTTAACTCCTCTTCACCCAGCAGGGTGGCATAATGCGTTTTTGGAAACTTGAATAAAATGTCGCGGGGCAACAGAGCGCCTGAATTTTTTCGAACTTTATCGATCAACACCTGATTGTTAATGCGATTGTAAGTCCAGACGGTTTTTCCATCACTGATCACCAATTGATCTTCGGTTTCAAAACGATATTTCTGACCATTTTTGATGTACAGTTTACCGGAGGCCACATTTTGGGTTCCGGTTAGCTGAAAAGTTTCCACTTTTTCAAAGCTGGCTTCGAAATTTTCTATATCATCGTATTTTTTCTGCACCTTACGGATCACATTTTTCACATCACGGGCCTGTGCCATTTGAAATAGAGTAAACACAACGATTAGCAAAGCAGCAATTAATTTCATCTTATTCTTCTCCACGCATTTTTTTATATTCATCCAGCGAAACCAGCACCTCTCTGGGCTTGCTTCCGCGTTGAGGTCCCACAATTCCATCTTCTTCCAATTCATCCATGATGCGGGCAGCCCGCGAAAAACCGATCTGTAATCTACGCTGTAAAAAGGAAATAGATCCCTGGCGATGTCTGATAACCAGATCGCGAGCTTTTTCATAAACCGGGTCCCGATCGTCTTCCATGCCAAAGCCTTCGCCATCGGCTGATTTGCCGGGCTGGGGTAAACTGTAATAGGGCATTTTAGGTTGTTTGCGAATGTGTTCGATGACGCGTTCAATCTCTTCGGAAGAGACAAAAGGATTTTGCAGGCGGACGGGTTTGGAACTACCCGGCGCCTGGTACAACATATCTCCTTTACCTAACAATTGTTCAGCGCCATTCATATCTAAAATAGTCCGCGAATCGACCTTAGAGGAGACCATGTACGCTATGCGGGCCGGGATATTGGCTTTAATGACCCCAGTGATCACATTGACGCTGGGGCGTTGAGTGGCCACAACCAGATGGATGCCCACAGCCCGCGCCATTTGCGTTAAACGGGCAATGGGCGCTTCCACTTCTTTTTGAGCGACCATCATCAAATCGGCCAATTCATCAATGACCACAACAATGTATGGCAATTCACGAAAATACCCGTCTTTATCGCCAGGCATGGCCTGCACTTTTTTATTGAATTCCGCCACATTCCGCGCCTTGAGGGTAGACAACCAGTCCATGCGCCGTTCCATTTCCAGCACCAGGGTGTTCAAAATACTCACGGCATTTTTGGCTTTGGTGATGACCACTTCATCCAGGTCCGGACGATGAAGCAGGTAGTGATCTTTCAACTCTTCATAAATGGAGAGTTCGAGTCGCTTAGGATCGATTAAGACAAACTTGACTTTTGCCGGACTTACGGCATAAACCAGCGACATAATCAGTGTATTGATGCCCACGCTCTTTCCTGCGCCGGTAGCCCCGGCAATTAACAGGTGGGGCATTCTGCTTAAATCGTCCACATAGGATTCTCCCGAGATGGTTTTGCCCAGGGCCACAGGCAGTTCAAAATGACTGGTGGCAAACTTTTCTGAACGAATCAGGGGCTTTAAATAGACGGTTTGCGGATTGCGATTGGGAATTTCAATACCCACGGCCGCCCGACCGGGAATAGGGGCAATAATACGAATGCCACGCGCTTCCATGGCCAATGCCAGATCATTGGCCAGGGAGACAATGGAACTCACTTTAACGCCAGGCGCCGGTTGTAGTTCGTACAGAGTAATAACCGGCCCGGCCGTCACACGAATCACTTTGGCTTTAACGCCAAATTCTTCCAGGCGCGATTCCAGCAAATCGGCATTGGCTTTTAATTCTTCCCGCGTAATACTGGTCTCCACCTGAGGGGGATCGTTCAAAAGATCGGTGGAAGGGAATTTAAATTTTGCCATACTCTCGCGCAGCAGACGGTCATAATCCAGTTCTTTGTCTTTCACTTCTTCCTGAACTTCAAACTCCAGACCATTATTTTCTTCTTCTCCATCCTGATCAGCAAGTTGTGGGGCGGCTTTTTCGGCAGTCGGCACGCTTTGCTCTTCCAGCTGGGCCAATAACGAATCCAGGTCGGTTTGAATACCAACGCCGTCTGTTTTCTCTTCCGGAAGGGTTTTTAACAGTTCCGAGGTTTCATCTTCCTCTTCTTCTACGGGGGGGGGTTCGCTCAGGTCTTCCTTAAATTTAGCTTCAGGGAAATTGATTTCCGGAATTTCTTCCACTTCTGTTTTCTCCGGATCGAGTAAGGCTTCGGTTAAATCTTTTTCGGCCTCTGCTTCATCCCAGACATCGGGTTTTGCGGGGGGAACGGCCTTCCGACGCAGTTTTCCTGCTAATTGAAGCAGTCCGTCTTTAACGAAATGGAATAGCTTATCCAGCACGGAGGCCAGACCTTCCAGCACGGGCGCCACTTCCAGCCGGATGCTCAGGATGAGCATGGTAACGGTGATAATAACCAGCAATGTGATGCTGCCGAAATGCCCGAAAAAAATGACCAGCCTGGAAGCCAGCCATCCGCCGATTAACCCACTGGGAAAATATTCGGAAATCTGGCCTTCACTTCTCAAAGCCTCGGGCATGGCTAAAAAGACGGAAAACAGAATGCCCCAGGCGATTAAAGCGATGGTGGTTTTCCAGAACCAGTCAAATTTTCTTCCCAACAAAATTTGCAGGGCGTAAATGGCCAAAATGATAGGAAAGATCAGGATGGGATAGCCCAGGGTCCATTGCATTAAATAGTAGCTAAGAAAAGCGCCCAGGCGCCCAAACCAGTTGTGCACCACCTGACCGCTTCCAAAACTTTGCAGGATCACCGGATCACGTAGATCATGCGAAACAATGGCCAGGGCAATGATGAGCGCCAGGCCTAATAGCAGGACTCCAAAAGCCTGACGTTTATGTTTGGAAGAGGTCGATCTCTTTGTTTTTTTCTTTTTTCTGGCCATGAATTTATCTGCTATTCATCCTACAACTAAATTTTAATGTACGAACTGGTCTGGCTAAGATTTCACATTCACCAGACCACCTGTCTGGCAATCTTTACGAGCTAATTTACAGATTTAGACCTGTGAAAACAAGTTTGATCGTTCTTAAGTTCTTTTATTTTATAAATTTGCCTTCCTGAAGAACAGGGACAAAAGAAAAGGTATTCAATTGCGCGCAATAGGCAATATCTTTTTTGAAGCCTAACTTTTTTAACCGTCTAGCATGCTCGCTGCGTGAAATGGCCTGCAAAATATGATGGGACTTGTTTTCGCTGGCAACGGGGAAAAACGCTCGCGCGCCCTGCAACGTCCAGAGCGCTGCATTACTTAAAGTGAAGTGGTGTAATTCATTTAAAAAATAGGCAGCACACAGGGCATCTTCCAGAGCGAATCGCCCCTCAGTTCCGGCACAATAGAGGAGGACATCCCGCTTTGCCTGATTCAGATAGTGCGTCACAGCCCCGGCATTCAAGAAGGAGCCGACAACAATCTGTTGCGCTGCTCCCACACTCTTTATGGCTCGTGTTCCATTGCTTGTGGTCAAAACGATGGTTTTACCTGCAATGTGCGCTGAAAGATACTCTAGCGGTGAATTGCCCAGATCGAAATGTTCCGGTTTAAGGGTCTGGCGTTCGCCGGCCAGAAGCACATCACTCTGACGGGCAGCCGTTTTTAACGCTTCACTTACCGAAGCTACAGGCACCACGGCGCGGGCTCCGTTCCCCAGAGCGGTCACAATGGTCGATGTGGCGCGGAGCACATCGATCACCACCACAATGGCCTGCGGTACCTCGATCAGATCCGTTGCACTGAAAAGAACGTCTACGAAAGCCATTCATCCGTGCCCATTAAAGAAAAGGCGGTTTGATGACCACGGCCGGCACCTTTTTCCCCCGCACATCGATGGACAGTTCTGTGCCCACTTTAGCATATTCACGGGCCACATACCCCATGGCAATTCCTTTGTTCAAAATAGGCGAAACCGTCCCGCTGGTTACATGCCCGATTTCCTGGTCGTCCTTAAAGATTTTGTACCCATGCCGGGGAAAGCCCTGTCCTTCCAGCACAATGGCCACCAGTTTTCGCGAGGGGCCTTCTTCCTTGACTTTTAGTAACGCTTCCCGACCAATAAAATCGCCTTTGTCCAGTTTAGTAATCCAGCTTAATCCAGCTTCAATGGGATTGGTGGTTTCATCAATGTCATTACCGTACAGACACATTTTTTTCTCTAAACGCAGTGTATCGCGTGCCCCTAATCCAATAGGTTCAATGTCAAATTCTTTGCCTGCCTCCATTACCGCATTCCAGACTGGAACAGCATGCTCGTTGGCGAAGTACAGTTCAAATCCCGGTTCGCCGGTGTAACCTGTTCTGGAAATAATCATCGGTACATTGGCTAAAACGCCCTCGGTAAACCAGTAATATTTGATCTCCGCCAGATTGATGTCGGTCAGTTTTTGTAGTGTTTCCTCAGCCTTTTTACCCTGCACAGCCAATTGGGTAATTTCGTCGCTGCGATCTTCGATCTGGCAACCGTCGATCTTATTTTTCAGAATCCACTGATAATCTTTATCTTTATTGGCTGCATTCACTACCAGCATGTAGTGATCCTCAAAACGGTAAACCAATAAATCATCCACCATACCGCCATGGGGGTAACACATGGCCGAATATTGCACCTGGCCCACTTCCAGCTTGGCCGCATCATTAATGGTTACTTTTTGTACCATGTCTAAAGCTTTAGGACCACTGATTAGGATTTCGCCCATGTGCGAAACATCAAAGACGCCTACGGTAGTTCGTACGCGGATATGTTCTTTACGAATACTATGATACTGAATGGGCATGTGAAAGCCGGCGAATTCAACCATTTTTGCGCCTAAACTGACATGCACATCGTGTAAAGCTGTTTTTTTTAATTCCATCTTACAGTTCTCCGTTTTATTTCATTATTTGTTTTGATTCATAAATATAATCAAAATTACGGATTAAAAAAAATTACAGATGCAATCATAGTTAAGGGGATTGAGGGGATTGGGATTATTTTTAAAAATTTTTAAAGACCAAGACAGCAGAACTGTAAATAAAATTATTTTACCAGGAATTTCACAAAACAAAGAGCTCAAAGAAATCACAAAGAGCGCAAAAAATTGCCCTCACTCCCTCGATCCCCCTCTCCCAGAATAAAAATCTGGAAGAGGGGGAAGGCTTGTGTGGGAAATTTTCTTAATTGTCTGGCAGCTTTGTGCGTTTTGTTTTCCCACGGCTGACGCGGTGGGCTATGATTATTCCGTCCCTACGGATTTTTACGTTGGCCGTATTGCTTAATCGGTACAAAGGTTCTGGTTGGTAGATAGAGCAGAATTGCACTGAGGGATCATTCTAACACTCCAAATATTTACGCTTCTTCCATGGTGCAGAGCAGCAAAACTTTCTCTTCTTGCCAGGGAAGAACAAATATTTGAAGGCAGTATTCTATCAGCTCCTTTTTTGATGGGAATCAATACGCCATAAAAACTTTTTTATTACATAATTCTTGAATATATTTAATAAATGAAGACTTTGAAAATAGAAGCTGGCTAAGTTTTAGCCCGACTTTTGCCCAGCATTCTAAAAATTTTGCACATGCTCCCATGGCAAAGATACCTTTTACCTAATCCAAAAGGCGTAGATAACCCATGGGAGTTGAAGTTTAAAAAATACAAATACGCGTCATGGAATTTGAAAAATCTCTATGGATTTGCAATAAAAAACAAGCATCGGACGATTGAGGTTGAAAAATGGATTTTCAATTCTGGTACACCTTAATTCTGTTGATTTTAACTACTATTTTCCTGATTAAGGAGAGTTTTGAATCCGAGTTAATCCTTCTTTCTTTTTTATTCTTGCTCATTCTGGGCAAGGTGGTAAGCGTTAAGGAGGCTTTTGTTGGCTTTTCAAACGAAGGTATGTTAACGATTGGTTTTCTTTTCATTGTGGCTGCTGGTCTGAACAACTCGGGGTTGATGGCCCAGTTGCAAAATGTATTGTTTGGCAATAGGAGACATGCAGGGTATTCCAGGAAATTGGTGCGTCTCCTGTTTCCTGTAACTACAGTCTCTGCTTTTATTAACAACACGCCGGTGGTGGCTCTCATGATTCCGGCTTTAAAAAACTGGACAGAGCGCCAGAATCTGGCTCCATCGAAATTTTTTATTCCACTATCTTATGCGGCCATGTTAGGCGGAATGTGTACACTCATTGGCACCAGCACCAATTTAATCATCTATGGTCTGATGGAAGAGAACGGCATCCGGGGCATGGAGATGTTTGAGATTTCAAAAATTGGCGTGCCGGTGGCCATCAGTGGTTTATTGTTCATTATTTTGGTGGTCAGTAAACTATTGCCGGAGCGCAAGGAATCTCTGCAAAACCTCGAAGCCAATACACGCGAGTTTGTCGTGGCCTTAAAAGTGACATCAAAATTTAAGGGCATTGGTAAAACCATTGAAGAAGCAGGACTGCGTCACCTGTCCGGCCTGTTCCTTTTTCAAATAGAACGTAATGGAGAGATTATTGCACCGGCGCGACCGGATGAGGTGATTCAGGTCGGAGATCGTCTCTTTTTTACCGGCCTGCCTAAAACCATTCTTGAATTGCAAAAGACCCCGGGCTTAAAAATCATTGAAGATGCGCAACTTGATTTAAAACAGTACGACTCTTCTGAAATTCGGCCTTTTGAAGTGGTTATTTCCAATAGTTCTCCTTTGATTGGCCAGAATGTTCGGGAGAGTAATTTCCGTCAGAAGTACGATGCTGTGATCATTGCCATTCACCGCAATGGAGAGCGCATCCAGAAAAAGATTGGAGACATTGTTTTAAAAGCGGGCGACACTCTATTGCTGCTGGCGCGTAAGGATTTTCTGAAAAAATACTATCACTCAAAAGATTTTTTGCTGGTCTCAGAAAGCGTAAAGGTCCCTTCCAAACCGGTAAAAAATCAGATCATTGCCGTGGGAACCATTGCCCTGATGGTGATGCTGTTTGTTTTGCATCTGGTACCCATTGTGGTGGCTGCTGGAATAGCGGTGATGATTTTACTGTTAACACGCACCATTTCGCTGGAAGAAGCCCGCGAATCAGTGGATTTCAGGGTGCTGGTCATCATTGCTGCCGCTTTTGGGATTGCCACCGGTATTAAAAATTCCGGTCTGTCCCAATTTTTTGCCCACTACATCATTCTCGGCGGCAGCGCTTTTGGTCGGATCGGCGTACTAACAGGCGTCTTTTTGATCACCAGCGGTTACGCTAACATCATTACCAATAATGCCACCGCAGCCCTGGTTTTCCCCATCGTTTTGGCCGTGACTACAGAGATGCAGGTCGATCCACGCCCCTTTATTTTAACCATGGCCATCGCCGCCTCTTCCAGCTTTGCTACGCCCATCAGTTACCAGACTAATATTATGGTCTATGGCCCGGGACGATACCGCTTTAAAGATTTTTTACGAGCCGGAATTCCCATGCAACTTTTCGTGACCGCGGTTTCTGTTACGCTGATCTATTTAATGTATTTTTAAGAAACTAATCCAGATTGCGGGGTAATAACCATGGTTCGCAGTAGGCAGGTTGATGTTTCAATAAGTAAAAAAATTGACCTCCGCTCTGGTTTTTCAAATGCAGCCATTATGGAAGGCAGGAAAACCAATTAACACAAAATCTTTTTGTCATGCATTTTAATTTAGTTTAGCAGGAGTAAAATTAGATGCAATTGAGCTTATTCAGTGTGGAAAATCAATCTAAGGAGTTGTA
>NZ_JBSMDE010000062.1:0-3761 GCF_056497305.1 Caldithrix sp.
AATTTTTGACAAAACGTAGTCTACTCAAAATTTACTCCTTTGGTTGTATTTTGAATACAATTTAAAAAGTACAGAATGGAATCTTATGGTGCAAGAAAATCATTACGATATCTGAAGGATATTTAAAGCCACGGAATAACGCGGATTTTAAAAAAAATTTAATTAATTTTTCACGTTCCATCTGCGTTAATCTGGGGCCTAAACTAAGAGCCTAAGATACGCGGGGTTGTGTCATTATTTTTTTAGATTTTTTTCACACAAACTTATTATTTATTCTTTAAAAGTAAATTGGAAATTGTTCGGGGCTAAAAATTAAAGCCACCAAATAACGCGGATGAAACACGGATTCTTTTGAAAATTTAAATTAAGTCTCCGCGTTCCATCTGCGTTAATCTGGGGCCTAAACTAAAAGCCTCAGATTCGCGCGGTTGTGTCATTATTTTTTTAGATTTTTTTCACACAAATTTTTAATTCTTTAAAAGTAAATTGGAAATTGTCCGAGGCTAAAAATTAAAGCCACCAAATAACGCGGATTTTTTTAGAATTAATTAATGTCCAGTGGCTAATCCGCTGCTAAATTCGTCCAGTATCGGGAATAAATGAATCGTTTGAACTGTACTTTTTCTCTACTAAAGTTAATAAGAATCCCCACTTCCATATCAGTGGTTTTTTATTGAAAAGGCAATTGATATTGGATTTTTTTCTATTTTTTCTTAATTTAATACCTTAAGACATTCTGTTTAATCAGGGATGTCGAGATTGATTTGCCGGAAGGCTTAAAAGTGGCCGCTAAAATCGACAGGGAAACTTGATGTGAGCGAGAATAAACACACAAAAAAATCACTTCAAAAAACTTACCGCCTGGTCTATTTTATTTTTTTTATGATTGCCCTTTTAATCACAATTTTGATTGTTGTCTGGCAAAAGAATTTAATTAAACCCCGCCACGTTCATCTAAAAGGCAATACGGTTTTTAAGGGTAATATGATTGCCGAAGACTACTATCATGACTTTGATCATGATGGGATAAGCGAAAAAGTGCGTTTTAAATATCACTCAGCCATGTCCCAAATCGGAGCGATTTTCTACCGCAATGGTGAAAAGTTAATAGATCAGTGGAACTTTTCCGAAAAATGGTTTTCAAAAGCTATCTTTTTCGCGGATTATGATGGCGATCTATTTGATGAGATTTATTTTTTTACCACAGCAAATGACTCTTTATTCCTGTATGCCTTTGATCCTCGCAACCGAAATAAATTCATTCTCTATCGCCAATTCGTGATTAGTGCCCCCGCAAAGAATGCCCATCCGCAGCATATCTGGGACCTGGCCACACCCCAGGCCGTTTTTTTTGACGCCGACGAAGATGGTTACAAAGAATGTTTTATTAGTCTTTTTGCGGGATTAAGCCTGAAGCCGCGCTGCCTGATCCGTTTTGATATCGATCAGCGAAAAATCACAGCACGATCTCCTGAATTCGGTGCTCAGGTTGTAGGCCCCATTGTGGTCGATATGGATGGCGATGGTACACCGGAAATTTTAATGAAAAACAGTTTTGCCCCCAACAACTTCCATCGCCCCATATCTTACAAGGATGACAATGCCTATTTAATGATTTTTGATAAAAACTTGAATTTCTTTTTTGAACCTAAAGCTTTTCCCAGGTTCAGCAGCGCTGTAACCAATATCCCCTACACACTTAATAACCGAACCTTCATATTCACATCATATTCTTATTCGGGCCGTCTGAATATCAATTCAAGAATTCTATTGTATGATTTTAAAGGCCGCCAGCTAAGAGAAAAAGCTTTCCCAAAGGGCGAGGTACTTCAACCCTTTATTGTCATCCAGAATAACCATCAACAACTCTATCTCGTTTCCCAAAATCAGGGAACCATTTTAAGGCCGAACTTAAACCTGGAAATTGTGCAGACCATTAAACTAGAATTCCCCCTGAGTTGTATTTTAATTCAGGAAGATTTAGACGGCGATCTTCAAAAAGAACTAATAGGAATAGCTCGTAACGGATATTATGTCATTGTGTCTTCCGACTTCAAACACTCCTATCAGATTCCTTTGCAGGCCAACTCGGATGATATTTTAAATTTCAATCATATTGGCACTCGGGGGAGTGAAATCATTATCCAGAAAAAAGATGCGATTTACGAATATCAATTTCTAAATAATCATCTTTATAATTGGAGATATTATCTCTTCATTGCCCTCACCTCGGCCATTTACTTGCTCTTGATTGGATTCTTTCTTACCTGGCAAAAATTTTCCGCCATTCATCATGTCCAGAAAAATCTGTTTCAATATACATCTATCGGTTTGTGTGTGATCAATCACCGCTTGAAAATCAAATATCTGAATGGTAACTTCGAACATCATTTGCACTTGGCAAAACACATTGAAACCGATGCCGATCTCTTCAATTCTCTTGAAGAACGACCAACTGTACTGGAATTCATTAAAAACCTAATGACACAACGCGTTTTTCTGGAAAAAGAAATTGCAATCCGCACTTCAAAAGAGACTTTGCCTGTGCTCCTGCGGGGCACTGTTCTACCAGGTTTTTTTAAAATCCCCTCGGGCTTTTTACTTGAAACCATTCCCCAGGACACAAAGGTATCTTCACAAAAACTGGAAATCTGGACACGTACGGTACAAAAAATGGCCCACGATATCAAAACACCTCTGGCTACCGTGCAGCTCATTTTACAATCAATTAAAATGCGATTTTCCCAGAGCAGTACTGTTGTAGACGAGAATATCAATAAAGATATTAAAACCATGGATCAAGAATTAAATCGAATTCGCGAGATGACCAAACAATTTTTACGTTTTACTAATCTTGAAAAACCCAATTTTCAGATGATTTCGGTTTCAGAAGTGATCAATCGTGTTTTGCAAAAATTTGCCTATTACAAAGGGGATGGACTAGAAATCAAGTTGGACTTAAACGAATTTCATGATCGTCTTTATGCCGACCCTATTTTACTTGAAATGTGCTTTCAGATTATCATTGAAAATTCTCTCGACGCTATGAAGGGCAAAGGCATTATTATGATCTCTTCTTCTTTAGTGGAACAAATTGATGAAAACTTTAAACCATACCTGGAAATTGAGTTTATTGACAACGGTCCTGGAATACATCCCGAAATTCTGGATAAAATTTTCGAACCCTATTTTAGCACCAAAGAAAATGGCACAGGTATGGGGCTCACCATGGCCCAAAAGATCATTGAAGACCATGATGGTAAAATCGAAATATGGTCAGAAGTGGGCAAATCAACTCATGCCAGAATATTGCTGCCATTCAGAGAAGAATTGAGCACTGAACAGGGTACTGAGGATTAGGCAGGTTTTACTCTTACACAGATGGAACGCAGAGAATTTATTTAAATTTTCAAAAGAATCCGCGTTTCATCCGCGTTATTTGGTGGCTTTAATTTTTAGCCCCGGACAATTTCCAATTTACTTTTAAAGAATTAAAAATTTGTGTAAAAAAAATCTAAAAAAAATAATGATACAACCGCGCGAATCTGA
Organism: Caldithrix sp.; assembly: GCF_056497305.1. Taxonomy (NCBI): domain Bacteria; kingdom Pseudomonadati; phylum Calditrichota; class Calditrichia; order Calditrichales; family Calditrichaceae; genus Caldithrix; species Caldithrix sp. The sequence continues at coordinate 3,550 of NZ_JBSMDE010000062.1, forward strand.
GGCTCTTAGTTTAGGCCGCAGATTAACGTAGATGGAACGCGGAGAATTAATTAAATTTTTTTTAAAATCCGCGTTATTCCGTGGATTTAAATATCCTTCAGATATCGTAATGATTTTCTTGCACCATAAGATTCCATTCTGTACTTTTTAAATTGTATTCAAAATACAACCAAAGGAGTAAATTTTGAGTAGACTACGTTTTGTCAAAAATT
>NZ_JBSMDE010000063.1:0-19103 GCF_056497305.1 Caldithrix sp.
TACTGTCGGCATTCCAATGATCCGTGTCCTTTGTGTGGATTTCACCTACGGCCCAGATGTCGTTCTCGTCAATAATGGCCACGTCGTAGAAGGTGCTGTGTCTGCCCTGCCCGCCAAATTCGAAGGTCTGCCAGGTGAAATTGTGGGAAGTGGTGTCCATGGTGGTGACCGTTACCGCGGCGCTTTGGGCCACCAGTTTACCACCTTCGTAAACGCGGGTCTTAAATCGGTAACCGGTGTTGGGCCATAGGCCGTCCACGTACAACAGGCTGTCGTTGGCGGTCAAGGGCTTTTCAAGAATTAAGCTGTCGTCTTTAAACAGTTGGAAGGTTTTATTCAGGTAATTGCTTTTCGCTTTCAGGCTCAGCCAGGCTTCGGTGCAGGAAACATCCACAACTTGCAGCTTGAGGTTCTGCGGGTTGTAAACGGGTTCGGTGCTTTTTTTGCAAGAATAAAAAACAAGGAAAAAGGAAAAAAGAAAAAGGAAAAAGGAAAAAGTTCTTTTGTTTTTGCCTTGCATGGGATTACTCCTGTTGTTTGTACGGTTTTGGGCATAGGTAATTTACGGCGGGGAACGGCGGTGGACAAGGGAAACGTTAAGATGATATAAGTTGAATGGTTGAATGTTGTGTGTACAGGCGATGGTGGGAATTTTTCCATGCGCAATGCGGGGGGGGTACGGCTGTACACCAGTTATTATTTTAAACAAATAAATTTGAGTAAAGCCTAATAATGGACAAAATCTTAAATAACGGGCCTTAATAATACGGTCGCTCTCCATAACATGGCCTTTCTTTAATATTCTAAAAGTCCCTTTTGGCCTGGCCTTCCATGGGGATTAAACAGAACATTTTAATAAAGAACGGATTGCTTAAACACAAATCCGGAAGTTGGATTAAAAATACTTATTTCAAATTTAAAAGAAATTTAATTGCTTTCAAAAGGCTTGAAAAATAATTTTTTTAAGCCTAAAAAATTTGCAAAATGTGAAGCTTTTTTGAGACTTTTTCAAAAAGAATCATATCATTTTTCTTAAATTTAAACAAGATAAGGCTATTTATTATAAATTTTTTGGGGGATATTCAGAAATTTTTTCAATTTTTTGCATAAAATAGAGATGTTTTAATCCGTTCCGCAGCGACTTCCCGTTTAGCCATAAGTATTTTATGATTCGGTCCTTGCCCCGAAGTTGAATGTTTACTCCACCATAGTCGGCCTCTACTTCATCTTCTTCCACAGGTGTTAAACTGACCAGCATGTTTATGGTTTCAGGAGTTGGATTAAACTTATTGGCTGAAGTTACAATTATTTTGGGTATGAATCCCAAAAGTTCCTCAAAAATTTGTTTGACTCTTAAGCATTCTTCTTCTTCCATGATCCAGACAACCAACTGATGCACCAGAGCTGAACCAGGTTGGTAAAAATATTTTTGCCAAAAGGGATCTGCAGGTTCCACCTGTCCCCCATCGGTATCACAACGTCTGGCGCTGAGCCGATACGAAAGAGGCAACCGCGGAACCGGCAGCAACTGCGCTTGTATTCCCAAGCCATCTATCTGATAATTTCTGCGGGAAGATTGCCATTGAAAATTAAATTGTTCGCGTAAAAACCCCTGAAAATCCAGAGCAAACCCCTTTACAATAATTCGTTCTCTTCTGGCATGGAGTTTCTGCACTCGAACGCCGGCAGGATCCATTAAGCTAACAAACCAGCGGCTTTCTGAAGAGTGAATGGGGAAATAGTATTTTGCGTAAACATTCTCTGGCTGGATCAACACACCATCTACCAAAATCGTTTCAGAATGGCGTTTGGGAACCTTTACGCTTAGTTGAAATCGCTTCTTTTTACGGAGCCACTTAAGGCGTACACCATTGGCCAGTAAGGTGAACTGAGGCCAGATCAAAGGTACTTTTATTGTAAAGCGACCAATGGAGACATGAGTCCATTTGAATTGCGGATTTTCCAGAGGAGGTCGCACTAAAACCGGTAAAATGGTTAACTGATTGTTTTCAACGTCAAATTCCCAATTGACGAATTGATTTAACTTGACAGAAAAAGGATGGATTGCATGGCTTAAAACAGAAAAGATGGTTTTACCAAAACGCTGATATTGAATGGAGAAGGGATCGAATTGCAACCTTTGCTGATACCCTACTAATTGCCCGGTACCAACTTTGACGGCATTCCCGATGATTGGAGAAGAAAAACGTGCAAGAGCAAACAGCAGAGAAAACAGAGAACGATGTTCCGTGGCCAGCCAGGAATAGATTTTTTGGAAGGCTCTTTCCACCCATAAAAAATGATTTTGTACACTTAGAAGCAAAAAGGCTAAAAAGCGTTCCGGCTGGTTTTGCACCGCCTTTTGCCAGTAAAGTTCCAGCGCAGGTATGGTAATCGCTTCCCACAATTGCTGAATTTTTTCAATCGTGGTTGTTCCTTCTACGTCAAATTCCTGCAGAAAAATGGTTTCAAACAAATCTTGTTCGCTGTTTACCTCATCTAATTTCAACTTTTGCAGCCAGGCGGGTATCCTTTGATGATTGAGTTGCAGAACCCTGATAAAACGGTTGAGAAAATTCCTTAAGAGCGTGTGATCCAATGGAGGCTGTTTTTGCAGTACAGCTTTTAAAAAACGGAGCAATAATTGGAAGTGCCCGCCTTGCAGATAGAATTCCAGATAGTAAAGCCAAATGGTAGAATTTAGAATGGTCGGTTCCAGCTTACCAAAAAGTGAGATGCCCTCCAATCGGGCAAAGTCGCGATCTATTTCTGATAGGATAGCGCCATTTTCCGTCTGTAATTTAGACACGGGATTCAACTGATATTCATTTTGCCTGATTTCGTTCAATAGGTGCAGCACCGAGTTAAATTTTTTCTGCAACCGCAGCGGAGCCACTAAAAAGCCAGACGCTTCATGGGCTTTTATTGGCCAGGATGCAGCCGCGTTACTGATTGGTTGCCCATTCAGCAGACGGATTTGCAAACGACTTTTGTTCCGCAGTTTTATGCTGCCCTTTTCGCCCTGCACCAGAATGAGGTGGACATTAAAATAATCGATGAACTGCACTTTGAGCGTTAAATTCTGATAGAGTGTGTAATAGATTCGGGTTTGCGGCAGTCGGTAAACCAGTTTTTGCCATGGCCCCTTTTCCCCTGGAAGAATCTCAATCGTTCGGTCAAAATTCTCAATCTTTGTCTCTGAAGGAAAAGATTGTACCAGACTATTTACCGATTTGACCCGAGGATTGTATCTGTGGTTCAATGACTCAGACACAAACTTCTCGATTTTAGAAATGATTGCCCTATTTTCCATGGCTGCCAGAATCCTAACCCATTCATGATTAAGCAGGGTGTAAAAACGCCACTGGATGCAGTGAATTAATTCCTAATGCCCAAGGGAGATTTTCTGCTGCTCTGGAATCCGAATCAGCTGAAATTGTGTGCTCCCCGGCCCAAACCAGACAATTTTTCAACCCTTCGGCTCAAAATGTACGGCAGAGTGATGTGTTTTTCAACTAAAAGAAAAGGCGGCTGATGTCAACATAAAAAATAAAAATAAGCAGAGTAAACAGAATAGCCAGCCCGATCTGTTGTACTTTCAATTTTACACTTACCGGAATGGGCTTGCCTCTGGCTCCTTCGATTAATATGAAGACCAGATGCCCGCCATCGAGCGCCGGGATGGGCAAAATGTTAAAAAAGGCCAGCACCGTGCTCAAAGCAGCGATGAGATACCATAAATAAGACCAGCCAGCCTGTGCCGCATCGCCGGCCATTTTGGCGATCATGATAGGCCCGCCTATAATCTCTCTGGCCGATTTGGTACCGGTCACGACCCAATAGATGCCTTTTATATTCAGCTTTAATAAATCGATGGTATTTTTGAACCCTAAAACACAGGCCCGTCCCAGACCAACGTCACGGTGTTCGTAAAAATACGAAATTCCAATCTTGCCTACTTTGATGACCTTGCCCTGCTCATCTTTTTCTTCAAAGGCTCTGGGCGTAATCGTAGCCGTTAAAACAGAGTCCCCTCTTTTCCATTGAATGGTTATGGGGTGCTCCGGATATTGGCGGATAATGCGCGTCAGGTCCATCCAGTCTTTTACTGGCTGCCCGGCGATGGACAGAATTTCATCCCCGCGCTTTAAACCGATTTGTTCTGCCGGCATACCAGGGGAGACCTCCCCTACCTTAGCCGGAATCATGGGCCCCACATTAAACTGCTCCGACTTCTCTTCTTTGAACCACTCCTTTTTGTAGAAAAGATTCACTTTTTGCCCATTGCGCAGAACGTTGAAAACAATATCGTTATTCAGGTTTTCGACAAACAATTCCTGAATTTCATTCCAGTTGTGAACCGCCTGCCCGTTAATGCTCAAAATTTCGTCGTACTTTTGGAAGCCAATTTTCCGGGCAATGCCATCCTGCCCGACATAGCCAATTTTCGTTGTGGGAATGATTCTTTCGCCCTGAACAAAATTCAGAATGGTTAAAACCAGAATGGCCAGCAGAAAATTCATAATCACGCCGCCGGTAATGATAACCACCTTACGCCAGGTTGATTTTGATTGGAATTCATCCGGAGCACCGGTTACTTTGGTATCCATGCTCTCATCGATAAAGCCAGCCATTTTAACGTATCCCCCCAGCGGAATGGCTGAAATGGTAAATTCCGTTTCTCCAATTTTTTTGCTGAATAGTTTAGGCGGAAAGCCGATGGAAAAGCGCTCTACTCTTACGCCCATCAATTTGGCGGCCAAAAAGTGGCCCAATTCGTGAATAATAACAAGAATACCAAAAACAAAAATAATCGCTAATAAATTATTCATCAATCCCGTTCTTTCTCTCTTCTTTCACATCCTGATCTCAAACATAGTCATTAACTTAGATAAAGTAAAATTGTTTCGATTTATTCCGAGATATGGCCCGGCATTTAATGGAAATGAGTAACATCGAAACAATTCACAAACATCTTGTGTTCTCCAGGTTAAAAACTCTGGCATTTTCATCATTCAAACAAGATTTCTGCTGAACTCACGTTTCTCCCCCGGAAAATTCCTGCTCTTTGCTAAGAGTTCAGGTAGTTTAAAATTTTCTGCCATTCATTTCAAGTAGAAACCCCGCTCGCATTTCAAGAACATTGGCCATAAGTTCGATTTTTTTTAACCGGCAAGTTGTACCTATGGGCTGAGGGGCCGCGGCACCTATCATTCCCATATTCTTCAGACCTGTCGTCGTAAGAACGGGGTTCCCTTACACTGTGTTTTTCTCCCTGGCCGGCTGTTCCGAAAAAAGGGCCATAGAGTATGGGCTCTGGACCCGCAATCCCTTCCACCTTCAGCCTGGCTAAAAAAGACCTTTGAAAGAGAATTTGAACAACGACAAAGAGTTCAAGAAATTTTAGTGCTCGCTGGTCCGCCTGAGCATTGGTTCTTTTAAGACCGCTTTTATTACACTCAAAAATCTGGTTTCCTAAAGACGAGCTAAAATTAAAGTTGTAAAATTTATCTTAATTCAGCAAATTACTCCGTTCAACAAATCAATCAAGGATTTCAGAATGCGTTTATTGTTTGTATTCTTCATCATCACTGTTTTGACTTTTCAATGCCAGGTAGAGAAAAAGAGCCTGGCAGCCAATAAACAAAACTCAAACAGTCCGGTTGTTAAGGCAAAAATTACAGAACCAGAATTGAGTGAAATTTCCGGGATTGTGGCCAGCAAACAGAACCGGAATATTTTTTGGGTGCACAACGACAGTGGTGACAAGGCCCGCATCTTTGCGCTTACCATGGAAGGCCAGTTAAAATGTACGGTTGAAATGCCCACCATTGAAGCGCAGGATTGGGAAGACATCGCCCTCGGGCCAGGCCCCCAGAAAGACACCGATTACATTTACATTGCCGATATTGGGGACAATACTGCAAAACGCGATATTAAAACCATCTATCGTTTGCCCGAAATAAACGTGAGTCGTGTGCGTACAGGGGCTACCCTGATTGAAATGAATGTGTCAGCCATTCGTTTCCGCTTTCCCGATGGTTCCCGTGACGCGGAAACCCTATTAGCCGATCCACTGAACGGTGATCTGTACATTGTCAGTAAGCGGGAAAATAAGGTGAGAGTCTATCTGTTGCCCTTTCCACAGGATACAACCCAGGTACTCACTGCCCGCTTTTTGTTAAAACTTCCGCTAACGCAAATCACGGCTGGCGATATTTCACCAGACGGTCTACATATTCTCTTAAAAAACTATGAACAGATTTTTTACTGGCCACGCAAACAAGGCCTATCCCTACAGGAGGCGTTGCAATCCTTTCCTGCATTTTTGAATTACATGCGTGAACCTCAGGGCGAAGCCATTTGCTTCTCCCCAAATCTGGACGGTTATTACACGATCAGTGAAATGGCTCAACTAAATTACACCCTTCTTTATTTCTATCCCCATGATTTTAAAAAATGAGGGATTCTCAAATAGGTTGGTACTCACCTTTTAAAGAGAAACAGAACTGGCCTGGGAAAGAAGCGCCCATCAGGGAAGGACGAGAAATCCCTTACATGTTCAGTAAAAATTGGGTTCACTGAAAATGAAACTTCACCTGTACTGGAAATAACATGCCTACGGTACGTAAAATTCAGATCCCGGAACTTTACAGCAGAATACTTTAAAAAGTATCTGGTTGGTTTACTTTTTGTATTTAACGGAACAGCCGTAGGGACTCGTCATAAAGGCTTTAACCGTTTTTCCTGCCAATAATTGATCGAGCACCAATTTGACAAAATTTTTAGCGCCATTCAGGGACTCTTTGCGAGTCGAAGGCTTGTCATCAATGGCCCCAGCATAAATCAGTTTGCCCTGGGCATCGATGATGAACATGTGGGGTGTGGTTTTTGCCCCGTACAAACGACCGACCTGGCCTGTTTCATCAATCAGGTAAGCCGTGTAATGAGCCTTTTTTTGTTCTTTCAAAGCCTTGATTTGCTCTGGTTCAAAATATCCCTGTTTGCCGGGCGCAGAAGAACAAATACTAAACCAGACGCCCCCCTGCTCGGTGTATTTTTTTTGAAGGGTCTGCATGTTGCCGCTGTTGTAATGTTTTTTGACAAAGGGACAACCGTAATTAACCCATTCCAGAACAACGATTTTGCCTTTAAAATCAGATAAACGGTACGTTTTCCCATCGGCCGCTTTCAGGGTAAAATCCGGGGCCGGGGCATTTAACTGAATTTCACCGGCCAAAGCCATGGTAGAAATCCATAAAAAAACAAAAAAGTTCTTGATGAACGGCTTCATGGCGCTACTCACAGTGAAATATGTTCCTGTATTAAAAAATGGCTTTCTTAAGAGCACACCGATTTACAACACCAATGCTAAATTTCTCTTATTTTAAAACTTCCAAAGCTTCAAGAACTATTCCCGGGGTTATGACTTCCGGCAAGATTTGCGGTGATTCCCCGGGTCGTCCGGAATAGAGCAGGTAGAGGGGCACGCTCTGTCTGCCAAATCGGCTCAATGCGCGCGTAATTTCCGGGTCCCGTTTGGTCCAATCGGCCTTTAAGGCCACCACTCCCAATTCTTTAAATTTCTTTTGAACGGCTTCCGATGAAAAAGCCACTTTTTCATTAACCTGACAGGAGAGGCACCAGGATGCGGTAAAATCAATAAAAACCGGTTTGCCATCGTTTAGTAATTGATTGAGCCGTTCATCCGAGTAGGGTTGCCACTGAATACCTTCGGCATCTACCGCGGTCTTACTCGGTAATTGAACATATTTTTCGTAATTGGCTAACACATAACCATTACTCAAGACCAGGATCAGAATTGCCAGGGCCCAGGCCGTGTAACGCGTACGTTCTTTCATGGCCAGGTTGCCCCATCTCCCGTAAATCCAGGCAGCCATGGAGGTAAATAGCAAATCCAACAGAACCAACATGACCACCAGAGAACCCGTCTGCTGACTGAGCACCCACAATAACCAGATGACCGTAGCCACCAGCAAAAATCCCATAAATTGCTTCAAAGATTCCATCCAGCGGCCCGGTTTGGGCACGTATTTTAACAGGGCCGGAATCGATGTAATCAGGGCAAAGGGAAAGGCCATACCCAAACCGAGAAAGGTGAAGATTAAAAGGGAGACATAGGCCGGTTGAGTTAAGGCAAAACCCAGAGCGCCGCCCATGAAAGGTGCTGTACAGGGAGTGGCAACCACCGTAGCAATAATTCCATCCATGAATGAACCTAAAAATCCACTCTTTTCCGGAGCCTGTCCACCAACCGTGGTAAGCGAAGTCCCGATTTCGAAAACACCAAACATGCTCAGGCCCAGCAGAAACATGAACGCCGATAAAATGATCAAAAAGGTGGGCGATTGAAGCTGAAAGCCCCAGCCTAATTGTTCGCCTCCGGCTTTTAAGATGAGCAGGGCAATAGCCAATACCCAAAAAGCGCTTAAAACTCCACCGGTAAAAACCAGTCCGTGCTGCCAGGGTTTGGTATGGGCATCGTGCGCCTGTTTGATAAAACGCATAATTTTAATGGAAAGCACGGGCAGTACGCAGGGCATCAGGTTTAAGATCATGCCTCCCAGGAAAGAGAACAAAATCGCCAGCCAGATACTGTTGACTCCGGAACGGGAAACTGGCGCTAATTGCTCGCTAACAGGAACAACAACTTCCACGGCTTTTTCTGAATTTTCTCCTCGCCAGCCAGGCTCTGCGGTAATAACGCCGGCTAACGTATCAACCAAAGTTTCGGTTTGTTGAGATCTGAGCAATTCGATAACATAACTGTTGCCTCTTTTCTCAAACTTCTCCTTTTCCTGGTATTGTATAATGCCATCCTGGTAAGGAAAAAAGTATAGTGAGGTAATTTCATTATTGAACCATTCTGGCGGCGTCAATTGAATATGATAGCTTTGGTCATCGCCATTGGCGCTGATCTGCCAGTCGGTTAAACGATGGGGAATTTTGAATCGCGCATCAGAGAACAGCTGGATGTAGGCTTCATTTACCTGCGGCGGTTCACTTTTGACCGGCAATGTAATTTGAAGTTCTTCGTTTCCAGGAATACAGGTTTCTTTACATTCTAACCAGTCCACAGCTACTTTGATGGTGATGGACGTTCCGGCTTTTACGCTCTTCTCTAAGCGAATGGGGACTAAGAAATATTGTTTCCCGTGGTAACCAAACGTGATGATATCAAGCTCAGCGATGACTTCCGGATAGGGCCATTGGACCGGGCCGGCATGTACACCTTTAGGTGTCTCAAAGAAAAATTCGGTTGGTTTGCCGGTCTGGCCATAGTTTTTGTAATAAAAATGCCAGCCCTTTTCGGCCTGCATTTCAATAGCCAGCCAGATCGTTTCTCCAGGCGTAGCCCATTGCACTTCAGGTAATACTTTTACCTGTACATGTTTGGGTTGATCAAAAAGAGATTGGGCCTGCAAAAAACCGGCTATTACAAAAAACAAGAAAACGCTGTGAAAGAAATTTTGTTTTACTTTCCTTACCTCCAATGAAAATCGATTAAGAAAAAAACGCATAAAATGAATCTCCCTTTATTTATTAGCCCACTCTATTAAACAGATGGAATTTAAAAATTAGCCTAATTATTTCCAAACCAAAGCTTTTTCCTTTTATTCAATTAGGTGGTTGGATGTTCCATTTCCTGAAGGAGAGACATTTTTTTTCAATTTAAATCATTTTTGAATAACTTTGCCCTTTACGTTGCACGATCATGGAGGGCGCGTGGCTTCACGTCTTTTGAAGCGGCAAATATTCAGTCTGGCTATTCCTAATATTTTAAGTAATTTGTCGGTACCTATTCTATCTTCTGTGGATACAGCGTTGGTGGGCCACCTGCCTTCTGCGGTGTACATAGGCGCTGTTGCCCTGGGCAGCATGATTTTCAATTTTGTTTATTGGGGATTTGGCTTTTTGCGCATGGGAACAACTGGTTTAACAGCGCAGGCTTATGGCAAGCAAGACCATCAAGACATGCAATTACAACTCTGGCGTGCACTGTTTTTTGCGCTTTTTGCGGGGCTTGTTCTAATCCTGATCCAGGATTTAATCGCTTTTATTGCTTTCCGCTTAATCGAGGGCTCCGCAGAGGTTGAAAAATATGCCCTCATCTACTTTAGAATTCGCATCTATGCCGCACCAGCCACTTTAGCTCTGTACGCCATTCATGGCTGGTTTTTAGGCATGCAGAATGCCCGTCTGCCATTGATTATCACCGTTTCTGTCAATATTTTAAACATTTTTTTTAATGTCGTTTTTGTTCTGTATTTGAAAATGACTTCCGATGGTGTAGCCTTAGGTACGGTTTTTGCCCAATATCTTGGATTAATTTTCTCCCTTTATTTTTTACTAAAACAATACAAATCCTATATGCCACTCCCCTCTTTTAAAGAGATTATTGAAATGGTGGCCTTAAGCCGTTTCTTTAAAATCAATTTTGACATTTTCATCCGGACGCTGAGTTTAATATTTGCCTTTTCATTTTTTACGGCTCAATCGGCCAGATTGGGTGACCTCACACTGGCAGCGAATAGTATTCTTATTCAATTGTGGATGATTTTCTCTTATGGAATCGATGGCTTTGCGTTTTCGGCCGAAAGTCTGGTAGGAAAATTTCTTGGCGCTCGAAACAGAACACGACTCATCCAGATGGTACAACAAATATTTATTTTTGGCAGCAGCCTGGGCCTTCTCATTTCCATTCTTTACGGTTTATTCGATCGCCAAATCACTGCTCTGTTCACCGATAACGCCCAGGTACTGCAGGTCATTGACCGTTTTATGATCTGGAGCATTGTGGCCCCCTTTGTTAATAGTTTTTGTTATATCTGGGATGGCGTGTTTCTGGGGGCTACGGCTTCTAAGGGATTGCGTAATACCATGCTGCTCTCTACGTTTGCAGTTTATCTACCACTGCATTACCTGCTAACTCCCCTGTTCGGGAACCATGGCATGTGGGTAGCCTTGCTTTGTTTTATGATCTTTCGCACGATTAGCCTGAGTTTTTTAAGCAAAAAGTATTTACATATTACGGTTAAAGAAATTATGTTTGGAGAGGCGATTTGAAAACAATACGGAATCAATTTCTTCTACTTCTGATTTTAGTGACCGGCCAGGTGTGGGGACAATCCCACTTATTGACCATGTTAAGAGATGATTTCACAAACACCGTTCAGGTAGGGATGGAGCTTGGTAAGCAGCTCGTGAAGCCTTCCAGAGAAGAAATAGGTTTGGCATTTGGCATTGGTACCCTATTGTTAGCGGACGAGTCTGTGAATCAATTTTTTGAACACCATCAATCGGCCCTTTATACAAGGATTTTTGGAATCGATCAAATTTACGGCGAAAAAAATGTCATGATTCCGGCAGGCCTTTTGATTTACGGCGCAGGGCTCATGACCAATCGGCCGCAGATCAGATTGGTTGGATTAAAAAGCTTACAGGCCATGTTTTACAGTGGCCTATTGATCGTGGGAATTAAAGAATTATTGGGCCGTGCCAGGCCATATCAAAACATGGGAGGATTTCGTTTTAAACCTTTTTCATTTCAGGAGCGCTGGCGTTCCTTCCCTTCCGGACATGCCGGATTGACTTTTGCTTTTTCGACGATCATAGCCAGCGCCTGGCCTAATACATGGTGGAAAGGCTTCTGGTACACCTCCGCTGTTTTAGTCGCCGGAGCAAGGATGTATCATCAGGCTCACTGGCTTTCGGATGTAACCACTGGCGGCCTGATCGGCTGGGCAGTTGCCCGATTCGTGTGGCGTTTCCAGTCTGGCTTTTCTCAAAGCAGTCTGTACCAAATAAGCCCTTTTCACAACCTTAACGGAATTACTGGAATTCGCTTAACCATGAAGATCAAATAGGCTGTAGAACCATTTGATCTAAGACGAATTGCCTAACAGCCGAGGTTTAACACAGATGGAACGCAAAAAATTAATTAAATTTTAAATAAATCCATGTTTCATCAGCATGCATCGGTGACAGTAAGTATCAGCTATAATCTCATGCCGAGTAATAAGAAAAGAGTAAGTTTAAATTTTAATTCTTACTGAAAAATCATTATTTTTCATATAAATTTTCCCGACAAAATAAAATCAGGAGATGATGCTATGGCTTTGAAATATGAAAAAATAACGGAGAGTATTATTGGAGCGGCATTTGAAGTCCATCGTGTTTTAGGTTATGGTTTTTTGGAGAAAGTGTATCAACGATCCATGCAAGTTGAATTGCTGCGAAGGGGACATAAAGCAGAAATGGAACATTTGATAAAAGTAAGGTACAAGGGAGTACTTGTAGGGGAGTACGCCGCTGATCTATTGGTAGATGAAAAGGTATTGGTTGAAATTAAAGTCGCTAAACAATACAATCCTCAAGATGAAGCACAAATACTTAATCAATTAAAAGCAACGGATATGGAAGTGGGGATTCTTATTAACTTTGGTAGAGAAAAGGTACAGTTCAAACGATTCATTTATTCCTGATACTGGACGAATTTAGCAGCGGATTAGACACTGGAAATTAATTAATTCTAAAAAAAATCCGTGTTTCATCCGCGTTATTTGGTGGCTTTAATTTTTAGCCCCGAACAATTTCCAATTTACTTTTAAAGAATTAAAAATTTGTGTGAAAAAAATCTAAAAAAAATAATGACACAACCGCGCGTATCTTAGGCTCTTAGTTTAGGCCCCAGATTAACACAGATGGAACGTGGAGAATTAATTTAAATCTTCAAAAAAATCCGTGTTATTCCATGGCTTTAATTCTTTGGTCACAGATGAAATTATTTTAAAAACATAGGTTCATTCAAAACGTTAGCCAATTGTTTGTCGTCAATGATTGGGCCTGTAGAAAATATGACTAATTTTTCCACTACATTGCGCAACTGCCTTACATTACCTGGCCAGTCGAATTGTTTTAAGACTTCGAGGGCTTCCTCCGAAAAATCAAGAATTTTCTTATTATTCTGATCTGCTGCTTTCTGCAATAAATAACGGGCAATGTGGGGAATATCTTCTCGCCGTTCCCGCAAAGGCGGTAGATGAATGTGTAAAACATTCAGTCGGTGGTAGAGGTCTTCTCTAAATTTTTTTTCCGCTATCAGTACTTCAAGGTCCTGATTGGTAGCGCTTATAATGCGACAATTCGCCTGGTAAGTTTTGGTATCTCCTAACATGCTAAATTCACCCGTATCAAGAATTTTTAGTAACTTAGCCTGCAGGTAAATATCCATGTCGCCGATTTCATCCAGAAAGAGCGTGCCATCCTGAGCCAGATGAAACTTCCCCTCTTTGGTTTCCACTGCGCCTGTGAAGGCGCCTCTTACATGTCCAAATAACTCACTTTCCAGCAATTCATTGGGAATGGCAGCACAATTTATTTTGATAAACGGTTTTCCCGCCCTGTTGCTATTGTAATGTAACAGATTGGCCACCAGCTCTTTACCTGTTCCCGTTTCACCGGTGATCAGTACTTTGGCATCCGAATCGGCCAACATCTTAATCTTGTTAAATATCTTCTTCATAGCCGCGCTTTCACCAATCATTCTGTATTTTTCATCTATAGCGGTCAGCAGCATGTCTCTCTCTTTAGTCCAGGCATTTTTTTCTATTGCATGCCTGAGCATCATGATCAACCGATCCGGATCAATCGGTTTCTCAATAAAATCATAGGCTCCTTTTTTCATGGCATGTACAGCCAGCGGGATATTGCTTTGACCTGAAATAAAAATGACCGGAACCAGGGGATTTTCCTCCAGTATTTTGTCCATTAATTGGATGCCATTCAGGCCCGGCATTTTCATATCTAATAAAATACAATCAAAAGAATCGGTTTTGATTTTTTCAATTGCTTTAAAGGGATCAATAGCTACATCCACTTCAAACTCAAATTTGATCAGCAATTTTTTTAAGGCACGTAGAAAATCAATATCATCATCAACGGCTAATAAGCGATATTTCTTATCCATTTTATTCACCTTTATCTTAATTTATCTCTCTGGGCAACACAATCTGAACTTTAGTCCCTCTGTTGAGTTCTGAATCAATTAAAATCTCTCCCTTGTGATTGGAAACGATCTGCTTAACAAAGACCAGTCCTAAACCTGTTCCATGTGTTTTAGTTGTAAAACTGGGTTCAAATATTTTGTCCTTTACACCAGGAGGTATGCCGACACCATCATCATTGATATTTACACAGATGGCTTTCTTATGTTCTCTATCCTTAAAAGCAGCCGGGAATGTACTGATAGTAATATGACCTCGTGCTCCCACAGCATCAAGGCTATTTTCGATTAGTTCTTTGAACATGACGCGTAGCTGGTCTGCATCGGCTGTGATGAGCTGGGCTTCTTTTGAAATATCTGTTTTTATGAACACATCATCCGGGGGATGAAATTGAGCCAGCAACTCTGTCCACAGTTCCTTTAAATCCACGATATTGACCCGCAATTTACTAATCTGGGCTATTTTGGAATAATTGGTTGTAATGGATTGAATACGATCAACCTCATGCGTGATATTTTGCAGGCCTTCCACTACCTCTGCGTCATCCATATTCTGAATCACATACTTTAAGGTTTCCACGGAAAATTTAATGGTGGCCAGGGGGGTTTTAATATCATGTGACATTTTGCGCACCAGACGGGGGATCAAATCCTCACGCTCACTTAATATCTCTTCAGAAAGATCATATATTTCCATTACAAAGCCAATCGGCCGGTCAAAGCGCTTAATTGAATAACCTATCACGCGTCCTTTTAAAATTTTGTTTTGTGTGAAGAAGGTAAAATCTTCATGAATTTCTTGACCGTTGACGATGAGTTTCTCCATATGCCCCTTGAGTTGTGGCAGGGTTCGAAAAATTGTTTTGAAAGATTGCCCGCGCTTTTGTGCAAATGGAATATTCAGAATGGAAGAAACATTTTGATTGGCATGAATTAATTTCCCCTGCCTGTTAAAAAATAGAATTCCCTTATTTTTAATGTTTAAATGTCGTTTAATAAAAGTATAGTAAAAATAGCAATGAGTGAACAGACGGAGTAGAACTAACAATAAAAGTATAAGAAATAAAATTATTCCTAAATAAACAACACCTTGTCTCAGGTTAAAGAAAGATGCTAATTGAATGATCCGTGATTGCTCAAGGCCAATCGCTAATAAAATAAAGCTCATAAAGGAACGTTCCATTATTCTGTTTGTAACACTCAGACTGAGTTCAAATCATTTTTTTGATATTTTAAGATACAATTCTTATAAGAATATACGTTATAATTTTTTAAGCTGCAATTCACTGTTGGATCAAAATTTCTAAAACATCAATGAGATAATCAAAAATTTTCCTAAAGACAATTATGTAGCTACATTTCCTTTTTAAATTTTTGAAGCATTTGAAATATTTTAGTAATATCTCTCCAGGTTAATCAGCATGCGGAGGGCCTTTAGATGAAGGTAGCTACGGTTGAACAAATGAGAAGCATGGATCAGCGCGCCATTACTGAGTTTGATGTTCCGGACCAAATTTTAATGGAAAATGCCGGCCTGGCATCATTCGAAGTTATTCGAACCCATTTTAATCTCCACAAGGACAAATTTTTGGTCATTTGTGGCGGTGGGAATAATGGTGGAGATGGACTGGTAGTGGCCCGAAAGTTGTTCTCCAACCAGGCGCACGTTCAGATTCTTTTACTGAGCAAACCGGGAAAATTTAAGGGCTCCGCTGCTTTAAACTACAATATTTCTCAAAAGATGGGCATACCCACTGTTTTCATTGAATCCGTTGATCAAATGCAAACATTTCTCAGCCAATCTGATGTGATTGTTGATGCTATTTTTGGTACGGGGCTGGATCGAAGAGTGGAAGGCAAGTATTTTGGTCTCATCGAAGCCATAAATGTCAGCGGCAAGCCGGTAATTAGCGTAGACATTCCTTCCGGAATTAATGGCATTACCGGTCAGGTGATGGGCGTTGCCGTCCGGGCCCATATGACCATTACATTTGGTTTGCCCAAGTTAGGCAATCTGCTCTATCCCGGTTTCGAACACAACGGAAAACTTTTTGTAACACATATCTCCTTCTCTCCAGCCATCTACAACACGCCCCAGGTAAACATCCAGACCAATGATCCACTCGAATTACCAGCCCGTCCGGGGGATGCTCATAAAGGATGGTGCGGGAAGGTCTTATTTGTGGCTGGGGCCGCAAACTATCTCGGAGCGCCGTTCTTTTCTGCCCAGGCTTTTTTAAAAGCCGGTGGGGGGCTCTCTTACCTGGCTACTCCACAAAATGTTTCGACTAATATTGCGGCTTTAGGCCCGGAGATTGTCTTTCAGCCATTGAAATATACCGAACAGGGTACCATCGCTTATGAAAATCTGGATTTTTTACTCGATTTTGCTCGCGATATGGAAATCGTCGTTGCCGGACCCGGCACTTCGCTAAACGAAGAGACCCAACAACTGATACGCGATCTGGTCAAAAAAACGGAAAAAGCAATTTTAATCGATGGAGATGGCTTAACGGCCCTGGCTAAAGATCCATCGCCTTTAAAACAACGCCAGGCACCAACCATTTTAACGCCACATCCCGGAGAAATGGCGCGGTTGATGAATGTCAGCCTGAAGGAAGTTCAACAAAATCGGGTGCAAATCTTACGCCAGGCTTGTAAAAAATTCAATGCCGTGATCGTGCTTAAAGGCGCACATTCTCTAATTGGTCATCCGGATGGCAGTATTTACATCAATCTCACAGGCAATCATGGGATGGCCACAGCCGGTAGTGGGGATGTACTTACGGGAACCATTGCAGCCATGTTTGCCCTTTTTAAGGAACCATTAACAGCCGCCAGAATGGGGGTGTTATTACATGGCCTGGCAGGAGATGTGGCTGCTGAAAAAATTGGCCCGGATGGCTTGCTGGCTCGTGATATCCTGATTGCTTTGCCTCAGGCCATCCAACAACTTCGTGCGCACTGGCAAACCTGGAAAGAAAATCATTTTGGTAAAATTACCTTACTTTGAAATGTACCATGTAAACAGATATGCATTAAATTTTAACTGATGCATCATTTTGTTTTGCAAGCTCCGGGTTCGGTTCTGTGAATAAATTCAAAGTAGCTTGCAGAAAAACAGAAAAAAACGAATTAATTAATCAGAAAACGCAATCTAGTCTGTAAAAGTAATAATGAAATTTGATAAAACCTACTGGAGCCAATTCTATTTACAAGAGAAACAACCCTGGGATATGCGCCGGGTTTCACCGCCGCTCAAAGCTTATTTTGATCAGATATCCAGCAAAGATGTGAAAATTTTGATACCAGGAGCAGGAAATGCCTGGGAAGCCGAGTACCTCTGGCAAAATGGTTTCAAGCATACCTATGTGGTCGATATTTCTCCTTTGCCATTGCAAAATTTTAAATCGCGTGTCCCCGATTTCCCTGATCGTCAACTAATAAATCAGGATTTTTTTAATTTAAGTGGACAGTTTGATCTGATTGTGGAACAGGTCTTTTTTTGTGCTTTGCCACCGACTCAACGACCTGCTTATGCTAAAAAAATGTTTGACTTATTGCGATCGGGAGGAAAGCTGGTTGGGGTCTTATATGATTTCCCTCTCGACCCTGAGCTTGAGGAGCCACCGTTTGGTGGGTCATTAAAAGAATATCTCTCTTATTTCAGCCCTTTGTTCCAAATTAAAACCTTTCAGCGCTGCTACAACTCGCATCCCAGACGCCAGGGGAGAGAATTATTTATGATCCTCAGGAAGCGCTGAGTGCATGGCAAACAAGAGTATTTGATATTCGAGAGAACCACGTTCAAATCATGAAAGGGTTTTTCTGGATGAAGCTCCCTGTTGCCTCCCAAAAAGAAGAGTACGACAAAAAGTGGAAAAGAGTACAAAAGAACATTGATTATTCAGGAGATGCTATCTGGATAAAAAGGAATTTGAGACATTGCTTCATTTCAATAGTACAGAGCGATTCTGATTTTGGACCGATTCCATGAATGATATTAAAATTCATTAAAAACACTTGAAACCAGTAAAAAAGGATTGTAACTTGTATCAGGAATAAGGAAAGTTTAAACACAAGAAAGTGGTTTATGTCGATGATTGAGCATAAATTCAAAAAGTGTTTTTTTTACTATTAGTACTGTATTCCCGAATTCACAAAAAAGGCAATTACGAAGTCCATTTATTTTAATATAGTTTAATTATTTAGCATGTTTAATCATTAAAGAAGTGAGGTTCTATGAGATCCAAGTATCCAGGCATCAGCCGCATCGATTCCAAGCATACACATGGTTGGTATGTAAGAGTTTATGCCAATGGCGGTGTGTTTGTATCCAAACTATTCAGCGACCGTCTTTACGGCGGCAAACAGAAAGCATTGCAAAATGCCATTAAGTTTCGTGATCACAATCGCATGGTTGCAGAAATAGCCCGTGCCAATTACAAAAGTACAAAGCGTAAACCTTTTTACAATAAAAAACCCAAAAATTCAACTGGAGTTACAGGCGTTAATGAAATCAAGGGAATAGTTAATGGCCGGTTAGTCCATTATTTTCAGGCTACCTGGAGCGAAGACGGTAAACTTCATATGAAAAAATTTTATATCAATAGCAAACGCACCAGAGACGAGGCTTTTGAGGCAGCCGTTAAACATCGAAAAGAGATGGAAAAGATTTTGTACCAAAGATGGCTGGAAAAAAATAAACAGAATCAAGAAAGTTGAAAGAGTAGAAAATAGCCATCCTGTTTAATCAGATTCCATTGTAAAGGGCATTTAACAGTTCAACCGCCCTTTCAAAATCGACATCTTCAACGTAAAGATCAACGCCATTCAGAGTAGATGAAGATGTTGTGCCTAAAATTCCTAAATCGGGTGATTTTAACACACAACCGATATTATTGCGTTCCAGAATTTCCTGGGCTTGCTCAGCAAATGCCCGGTTAGGGAAATTTTTGACAAAACGTAGTCTACTCAAAATTTACTCCTTTGGTTGTATTTTGAATACAATTTAAAAAGTACAGAATGGAATCTTATGGTGCAAGAAAATCATTACGATATCTGAAGGATATTTAAA